>MQUF01000009.1 GCA_001914235.1 Desulfobulbaceae bacterium DB1 | reverse complement strand
CACCTTGCAGTGTCCCTTGACCATGACATTGTTAGCGCCGAAGTCTTCTTTCAATCGGCTGTTTGCCCGTTCCGCGCTGGACCGGATTTTATAGCGCTCTGCCTCGTGCGGTGCCATGGGGACAACCTCTTGGCCGCGGCCATTCTTATCTGTGATTGGAACATGGCCGAACTTCCGGCTGGTCTCCTCGATCCGCTTGGCATCGTAGGCTGCATCCATCAAATCGTAGAGATAGGTCACCTTTCCGCTGGTCAACTTGATCAGCGGAATCGCTACCTGGCTGTCATGCAGCGAAGCAGAGGTTACAAGGGCACTGATTGGCAGGCCGATATCGTTGATGTCCAGATGCAGCTTGAAACCGTTCCATGATATTTTGTACCCCTTGGCGTCCTTCTTGGTGCCACGATCACAGGCAACCGGCAACTCACCAATGGCTTCCTCGGCACTCTGGCGGACCTGACGGTCAAGCCGCTTCTCGATGGCCGGCGTCCGTTGCTCGCCTTTGGCGGGACGCCCCCTCTTGCGAGGCTTCTTCGGCTCCCTGGCCACCTTCTTCGCCGCTTTCTCACGTCCGGCAATGGCCGTGGAGTCCCGGCTGATGTGTCCGACAAGCTCTTCGCCAAGGTATTCCTTCACCAGTGCATCATGGACCCGCCCACCAAGACTGCCGGCGGCAAATTCGGCAAAGGCCCGCGACAAGGTAGGCTCCGACGGGATAGCATTGGAAGTGGCAAATCCGCATATCTGCCGCAGATTCCCTGCTGATTGCAGAGCCCGACGCAGGTCGCTGGTCGTCGGATATCGGTAGAGCGCCTTTGCCACGAATGCTCGGGCGCAAGCCTGTCGGTCAAGAGGCTTGCGCCCGGGATACTGATATCGACGTATGTTCCTTGGTACGTGTTGCTCAACCTGGATAATCTCCAGAATAGACACCAGGCGTTCCTCCTGCGCGGTGAGCGGAGCTTGCAAACATTTGTTCAGATGGGGAAACAGACTTCTTTGGACATACCCCATCAACCATGATATTTTGTCGGTGAGCTTCACGGCGTTCTCCTGTGTTCTGTTTTGCTGGTTACAAAACAATACCAGAAAACGCCGTGAAGTTCAATTATTTCAATATGTTACGCGATAATATCTTTTGTGTGGCGCGTCTCGTCATTTTGAAAGAGGCTCAATAAAATATATCTTTTTATCGAATTGGCAATGACCGGCGACGGTTATTTAAAGTGGATTTGCGGCAGCTTCATTGAAATGAAAAAGGGGCCGACAACAGCTTGTTGCGAGAAGATGGAGGGGGCTAACGGTGGTAACGAAGGATGCGGCCACGAAACGGCTGGGTCAGATAGTCGATACTTTCAGGTTCGCTTCGGCTGTGCGAGTAACCCAAATGTGCCATTTTTTTACTGAAAGACCCATGACGGCCGCGTCCCGGATCAACAATTATCACCTCGCAATGGGGCCGGGCATGCCGATCTATAAAACCGGCCAGCAAATCAACATGATCTCTTTCATACAGCAGGTCACTGCCGATGATAAGATCAAATTTCCCTAAACTGCTGCTGTCATCGTCCCATCCGGTGCGGAAAAATGGTATTGCCTCGCCCTTGTTGAGCTTAACATTTTCCAGAAGAAAATGTTCCACCTCCGGATGGTAGTCCGTGGCGGTTATATCCGCCAAGCGGTTATTCAGCACCAAACTCGCCAGGGCGATGCCGCAGCCCACCTCTAAAATCCGCAACCCCTTGATCTCATGGTCAAACATGAGATGGGCAAGAAGTTCCCCCGACGCCCAGACAACCCCGAACAAGGACCATTGGGCCGAGGAAATTCCCAGTTGGTCGGCAACACCGCCGATATCGGCGTATTGCTGCTTGTCGCGCAAGGTGCGCAGATGAATATCCGTGTCGCCGAATTCTATTGTTTGATAGCGAATACGCAGCATTGACATGAAATACCTTTTGATGCTACGCAGATGTTTTGATGATACGCAGACATTTTCCCTGGAGGCGGGAATCAGTTTTGACTGGGGGGGGGGAAAAGAAATCCGGACGGGCTCGGCTTACCAGGGACTTCCCTCTCGTTCATCACGTGAACGAGCTTTCTTGACGACCAGAAGCAGATTGTTGACGGTTTTTCCGTGCAGTATCTCGATCGCTTTTGCTATATCTTCTTTAAACTGCATTTTTACGTAGCCGAAACATTTGGATTGACGGGTATAGTAATCGGTAATGATTTGGGCGTATTCTACAACAAAGCCATGGTGCAGGAAGAGCTTCTTTAATTCGAGCTCACTCATAACGGCAGTAAGGTTGCCGACATAGATTTTCATGTTGCACTCCTTTTTTTAAGCAATCAGCAAAAACTTCTACGAGGGCAAACAATGCGGGAAAAAAACAAAGTGGCGGGAAAACGTAAATGAATGTGCTTCGACTTAAACTAAGATTAAAGTAATGAGTTATTGTATACTCTGTCGTCGGCGCTTTTGCAAGTAGAGAAAAATACAAGCCCGATTGCACGGTTGGCTCCATGCTGAGAAAATCTCTCAATCCTGTACAGATCAATTTTCATGACAGGAGAAAAACACTCAGCTCATATTTTGACTTTTTCCCGGAGAATTTTTATATTTGCTTATGTGGAACTCAAAAGACGTCTATTACATATCCGACAGCACCGGCATCCTGGTAACCAATCTCGGCCAGGCCCTGACCTGTCAGTTTCCGGAAATAAATTTTGTTGAGGACAGCTACCCTTTTGTCCGTGCGATTTCCGATGCAAAGGATATTCTGAAAACCATCCTCAAACGCTCCGCAGGCAGGCGGCCCCTGGTTTTTGTCTCCATCATGGACGCGGATATCCGTCAGATTTTCGACAATCCGGAAGTGGAATTTTTCGATATTTTCGGCTCCCTGCTGGACGATCTGGAAGGCTCGCTGGAAACCAAGGCGCTGCGGGTGCCAGGATTCAGTCACCACACGGATGATCTGGAGATGGGGAGAAGAGTCGAGGCGATCCACTACTGCCTGGACCATGACGACGGCACCAAGACCTATGAATATCATGAAGCGGAGATCATTGTCCTCGGCGTCTCGCGTGCGGGGAAAACGCCGGTAAGCGTTTACCTGGCAACCCAGATGGGTTACAAATCGGCCAACTTCCCGCTGACCAGCGAATACCTCAATGAATACCGGCTTCCCGATGCCTTAAAAACATTGTCCAAAAAGGTCGTCGGCCTGACAACCTCCCCTGAATTTCTCTGCAGCGTCAGGGAAAAGCGCTATCCGGGAAGCACGTACGCCAAAATGAGTACCTGTCGGCAGGAAATCCATCAGGCGGAAGAGATTTACCGCCGGTTCGGCATTCCCGTGATTTCCTCCACCGGCAAATCCATCGAGGAAATAGTCACCCAGATCTGCCAAGTGGTCGATCTGCCGAAAAAGAAGGTCACCCTGCGGCCCTGATCTCGATTACCCGGTAATCCCCTGTGCCCAGCACGCCGTCCGCCCGGCGGATGTGGCCGATTTCCCGCCATTCCCGGCCCAGCAGCGCACAGCCGCAGGCATCAACCGCAACGGGATCAAACCCGGCGCACAGCTTATTGACCGGCGGTGAACAGGTCGGCCCCCAAAGATGGGCCTGGGCCATGCCCACCGTGGCATCAAGCAGGGTGAAATCAGGACTGCGGTAACGGTTCAGCTCAAACACCGCCTCCTGAATGCCGCTGTGAAACGAGGCTTTCTTCCAATGACCTCCCTGCTGGTAATGGCGCGGCGGGGCCGCGCCCATCATGTTTTTCATGGTCAGGGTCACACCGGCCAGGCTGTGGGCCTTCAACACCGGAACCGAAACCAGAAAGGTTTCAAAGAGAATGGCGGGCAGATATATTTCCGGAAATCGCCGGCACTGGCCGTTGCTTTTCCGGACGGATTTTTCTTCGTTAAGGTCAATGAGCTCCACCCCTTTCTCCCGGGCAAGCCGGGTGTAGCCCAGCGCATCAAAAACATGCGGGGTATCGTATTCCAGCGAACCGCATCCCTCGCCGATCATCACCCGGCAGTGCGGCGCCTGCTTCCGCAACCAGTCGACAAGGGCTGCAATCAAAGCAACCGGGGTGGTGATCGGCGGCTGCAGGGCTTCAACGAGATTGGGCTTGATCAGGATCGTCCGTTGTTCCGCCAGGACATCCGCCAAACGGCATCGGGCAAGCAAAAGGTTGATACTTCCGTCCCAGCTGGTAAAATCCGTGGAAAAAACAGTGCCTTTTTCGATCTTTTCTGCTATGTCCATGTCAGTTTCGCGCATTCACTAGTTGCGGCCTCAACGCCGTTTACGTTGATAGAGTAATTTTTTTTACCTACTTTTGAATCCTTTCTCCGGACTCCTGAATTCTTTGCAATACCCATTATGATTACCATTAATAACCTTTCCATACAATACGGAGCAAAACACCTTTTTAAAAATATCTCGGGACGCATCAACACCCGGGACAGAATCGGTCTGGTCGGGGTCAACGGCGCCGGCAAGTCGACCCTGCTGAAAATCATGGCCGGGGTTGCTGATTCCGATCCGGGGGTGGTCACCTGGTCGAAACAGGTCAGTTGCGGCTACCTGCCCCAGGAAATTACCGGCATCACCCTTGGAAACAGCCTGTTTGCCGAGGCGGAGAACGCCTTTGCCCCTCTCCTTGCCAAACAAAAGGAACTCGATGCCCTCAACAAGGAGATGAGCACCTGTCATGAAAACAAGGCCTCCCTGGAAGAGCTGCTCAAGCGTCAGGGAGAACTGCAGCATGAACTGGACCATTCCAATATATTCCGCATCAAGGCGACCATTGAAAAGGTCCTGGCCGGGCTCGGTTTCAAGGAGGAAGATTTGGCGCGGCCCTGCTCGACATTCAGCGGCGGCTGGCTGATGCGGCTGATGCTGGCAAAACAGCTCCTTGCCGCGCCCGGTTTTCTCTTTCTCGACGAGCCGACCAACCATCTTGACATCGAGTCCCTGACCTGGCTCGAGGAGTTTCTGGCTGGGTATGAGGGGGCGCTGATTATCGTTTCCCATGACCGGGCCTTTCTCGACAACATGACCTCCCTCACCTGGGAGTTGAGCCTCGGCAACCTGACGATTTACAAGGGAAATTACTCAACCTATGTCAAGGAAAAAGAGCTGCGGCAGCAGATCCAGCGTGCCGCCTATGACAACCAGCAGGCCCTGATCGACCAGACCAAACGGTTCGTTGAAAGATTCCGCTCCAAATCCACCAAGGCCAAACAGGCCCAGAGCCGCATCAAACAGCTGGAAAAAATGGAAATTATCGAGCTGGAGAAAACGGATCATAAAATTTTCTTTCGATTTCCTCCCGCGCCGCCCAGCGGCCGGCTGGCCATCACCGTTGAAGGCTTGAAAAAAAGCTACGGCGACAAAAAGGTCTTTGACAGCATCTCGTTTGAACTGCAGCGCGGCGACAAAATGGCCATCGTCGGTGTCAACGGCGCCGGCAAGTCCACTTTGGTAAAGAGCCTTGCCGGGCTGGTCAAACAGGACGACGGTGCCATCCGACTGGGCCACAATGTTTCCCTTTCCTACTTCGGCCAGCACCAGGCACAGGAACTTTCTCCCAACTATACCGTGCTGGAAACCCTTTCCATGGTTGAGGCGGAAAAAACCATTACCCAGACCAGGTCGCTGCTCGGCGCCTTTCTTTTCAGCGGCGAAGAGGTCGACAAAAAGGTTCAGGTCCTTTCCGGCGGCGAAAAAAGCCGACTGGCCCTGGCGAAAATGATTGCCACCCCCGCCAATCTTCTGATCATGGACGAACCGACCAACCATCTGGATATGACCTCCCAGGAAATCCTGCAGGAGGCCATGGCCCAGTATGACGGTACAATCATCATCGTCAGCCATAACCGTTACTTCCTTGACAACTTTGTCAACAAGGTGCTGGAGATCAAAAACGGCCGGGCCACTCTTTTTGACGGCAACATCAAATATTACCTGGAAAAAACCGCCGAGCAACGGGAACGGGCGGCAACATCGGCCGAGGAAACTCCGGCCCTTGTTGCAGATCCGCAGAACGACGCCGGCACCCCGGCCCGGGGCAAAAAAGCGCGACAGGAACAGGCCAGGATCCGCCAGGAAAAAAACAGCGTCCTCAAACCGTTTCTCAAAAAAATCGCGGAAAACGAGGCGGAAATCGAACGTCTGGAAAAGTCAAAAAGCGAGCTGGAAGCAATGCTTGCCGATCCTGAACTGTACAAGGACCAGGAAATTTTCGGTTCAAAAAGCAAAGAATACGCAGACGTGGAACGAAAGCTGAAACGCTGTTATCAGCAGTGGGAAGAAAATCAGTCAAAGGTGGAGGAAATAGAGGCGCGTTTTGCAGATTAGCGGAAACCTGAAATTTCAGGACAAATGCATAAAAAAACATCACTTTTCTTGACCATCACGGAAATAATCAGTAATGTCGTTTGTTGATTTAGACAGACGCACGCTATTTCTGACTGGAGGCTTTTGCCTCTTTATCAATTTTCTTTCGGGAGGAGAAAAATGAAAAAAATAGTAAAGAATTGTTTTCTTGCCTTGGGCTTTTCCGCTGTTCTCGCAGTTGCTCCGCAGACATGGGCATCCGATCACGGCGGCGGCCATGGTGCCCCGGCCGGCGCGCCGGCAATGTCAGCCAGTGAAACAATAAAGACGGTCATCGAAGGCAACAATACCTTTAAAGCCCATACCGACAGCGGTCACTTCGATGCTTTTCAGGACGGACAGGTCCCTAACCTGACGGTCGTCACCTGTTCCGACTCCCGTGTCCATACCCATCTTTTCGGCATGATGCCGGACAACAATATTTTCGTCATCAGAAATATCGGCAACCAGGTAGTTAACTCCGAAGGCTCGGTTGATTACGGCGTCAACCACCTGCCCACCAAAATACTGCTCATTCTCGGCCATTCAAGCTGCGGCGCGGTCAAGGCCGCCATGGGCGATTACTCAGGCGAAACCACCGGCATCAAAAAAGAGCTCGACCCCCTGAAACCGGTCATTGCCATGGATGACGGCACCGGCTCCGACAAGGAGCGCTGGGCCAAGAATGTGGAACGCAATGTCGATTACCAGGTGGATTACGCCATGAATCTTTATGGACAGAAGGTTACCCACGGTGATCTCGTCGTTGTCGGCGCGGTCTATGATTTCAACGACATTTACGGACAGGGCCGCGGTTCTCTGCTCATCACCAACATCAACGGTGAAAAAGCCCCGAACCAGATCATGCAGCACCCGGTGCTGAAGGATCTCTCCAAGGCTGATATCGTCACCCATGTGAGCAGCCGGGCCGATTGATCCCCGTTGCGGGAAACATCCCGTTATGCATCCGCACCCACAGATGATACGCTCTTCTGTGGGTGCTTTTTTGAAAGACTATTGCCATGATCAAATGCCTGCGACTTGAACTTGAGGACCGGGAGGCAAAAAACCTCTCCCCTTTTGCCTGTCATACCAAAAACAGCAGGGGCAGATTGCGGGAAGAGACGGAATGCCCCATCCGGCTGGCCTTTGCCCGGGATCGCGACAGAATCATCCATTCAAAAACCTTCCGACGGCTCACCCACAAAACCCAGGTTTTTCTCGCCCCCACCGGCGACCATTACCGCACCCGGCTCACCCACGCCCTGGAAGTGGCGCAGATCGCCCGCACCATCGGTGTCGCCCTGCGACTGAACGGTCATCTCATCGAGGCCATCGCCCTTGGCCATGATCTCGGACACACCCCTTTCGGCCATGCCGGCGAATCGGTGTTGAACGAGCTGCATCCCGGCGGCTTCCGTCATTACGAACAAAGCCTGCGGGTGGTGGAGGTTCTGGAAAACAAGGGAACGGGCCTGAATCTCTGTTACGAGGTGCGGGACGGCATCTTGAAACACTCCAAGGGCAGAAGGGCCATTCTGCCCGACGATCTCTCCGAGCTGCCCGAAACCCTGGAAGGCCAGGTCGTGCGGCTGGCGGATATTTTCGCCTATGTCAATCACGATCTGGACGACGCGGTGCGGGCCGGGTTGATAGAAGAAAAAAATATGCTCGACACGATAAGGGCGAGTCTCGGTGAAACCAACTCCCAGCGCATCAGCGCCATGGTCAACGACCTCATCGTCAAAACCCTTGAGGCCGGTGAATCGCGGCTTGCCATGAGCCCCGACGTTGTTCAGGCGACATCGGATCTGCGCACCTTTCTCTTTGAAAACGTCTACCAGTCCAGTCAGGTGCACAGCGAATTCATCAAGGCGATGAAGATCATCCGGGAACTGTATGAGTATTTCATGGAAGAGGATGTCAAACTGCCCGGACGCGGCATCTGGGAGGCGGAAACCGCCTATGGAGAGGAAACGGAACGGCCGCGCAAGGTATGCGATTTTATCGCCGGCATGACCGATCGCTATGCGCTGGATCTTTACACCAGCATCTTTTTCCCCAAGCGCTGGGGAGCCCGATAAGATTTTTTGATTCAAACAGGATTGATAAACTTGTAAAAAACACAAACAAACCCCGGAGATCACAGCGAACACAGAGTTTCCTTGCCGTAAAAAAAAATTCTCTGTGCTCTTTGTGCGCTTTGCGGTGAAACAAAAGAGTAGACATTATCCATGACAAACGAAGCAGACAATACCCAGGACAGCAAGTTGCCGGCCAAGGCCTATGAATTTGCCGATGTTGAACGGAAGTGGTATCAGACCTGGCAGGAGCAGAAGACATTCAGGGCCCATATGGATGAAAACCGGCCCTCCTTTTCCATCGTCATTCCGCCGCCCAACGTTACCGGTGTTCTCCATGTGGGACACGCCTTGAACAACACCATGCAGGATGTCCTGGTTCGCTATAAACGCATGCAGGGATTCAATACCCTCTGGGTGCCGGGAACCGATCACGCCGGCATCGCCACCCAGAATGTGGTGGAGCGCCAGCTTGCCGCCGAGGAAAAAAGCCGTCATGACCTGGGCCGGGAAAAATTCATCGACCGGGTCTGGCAGTGGAAGGCCGAATCCGGCGGCCGGATCATCAATCAGCTCAAACGCCTTGGTTGCTCCTGCGACTGGGAACGGGAGCGTTTCACCATGGACCAGGGGTTGTCCAGGGCGGTGCGCATCGTCTTTACCCGGCTGTACAAGGAAGGGCACATTTACCGGGGTGACTATATCATCAACTGGTGCCCCAGGTGTCATACCGCATTGGCCGACCTGGAAGTGGAGCATGAACCGACCGACGGCAAGCTCTATAAGATACGCTACCCCTATGCCCAGGGCGACGGTTCTATCGTCGTCGCCACCACCCGGCCGGAAACCATGCTGGGCGATACCGCCGTTGCCGTGCATCCCGAGGATGAACGTTTTACATCATTGCCGGAAAACTCGGTCATCCTGCCGATTTTAAACCGCAAGATTCCGGTTGTATTTGACGAGCATGTTGAGCGGGAATTCGGCACCGGCGCATTGAAGGTAACACCGGCCCACGACCTCAATGACTTTGAAATCGCCCGTCGCCATGACCTGCCGGCCATCAAGGTGATGGACGACAACGGCCGCATGAACGTCGAGGCGGGCCCCTATGCCGGTCTTGACCGTTTTGAATGCCGCAAGCGGATTGTCGCCGACCTGGAGAAGCTCGGCCTGCTCGAAGGCATCGAGGACTACCAGCACGGGGTGGGACACTGCTACCGCTGCGCCACGGTGGTCGAGCCATCCCTGTCCAAACAGTGGTTCGTCTCGGTCAAACCCCTGGCCGAAAAGGCAATCAATGCGGTCAAGCAGGGCGATATCCGCATCCACCCCAAGTCATGGGAAAACACCTTTTTCGACTGGATGTACAATATTCGCGACTGGTGCATCTCCCGCCAGATCTGGTGGGGCCACCAGATCCCCGCCTGGACCTGCGAGAAATGCGGCGAACTGATCGTCAGTGAAACCGACCCCGACAAGTGCCCGAAATGCGGCTCCGGCCAACTGCTGCAGGAAACGGACGTGCTTGACACCTGGTTCAGTTCCGCCCTGTGGCCCTTTTCCACCCTGGGCTGGCCGGAAAAGACCCCGGAGCTGCAATTTTTTTATCCCACCTCGGTGCTCATCACAAGCTTTGATATTCTCTTCTTCTGGGTCTGCCGGATGATGATGATGGGGCTGCATTTCATGGACGAGGTGCCCTTCAGGGACGTCTATCTCCATGCCCTGGTGCGGGACGCCCAGGGCCAGAAGATGAGCAAGTCCAAGGGCAATGTCATGGATCCGCTGCTGATCATGGATAAATTCGGCACCGACGCCCTGCGTTTCACCATGACCGCTTTTGCCGCCCAGGGTCGTGACATTCGCCTTTCCGAGGAAAGAATCGAGGGATACCGCCATTTCATCAATAAAATCTGGAACGCCTGCCGCTTTGCCCTGATGCACATCGGCGATTGCGATGCCTCCGTCACCCGCAACCTGTCGCCGGCCGGTCTCGGCCTGGCCCATCGCTGGATTTTCAGTCGACTGAACCGGGCCGTTGCCGAGGTGCACCGTTCCTTGAATGACTACCGATTCAATGATGCGGCGTCGGCCATGTATCAGTTCGTCTGGCACGAGTTCTGCGACTGGTATCTTGAACTGATCAAGCCCGAGCTTTTCAGCCAATCGGCGGAACAGAAAAATCAGGCCAGGGCGGCGCTGTTCGCTGTTGTTGAATCGGTTATCAAGCTCCTGCATCCGGTTATTCCTTTTGTTACCGAGGAAATCTGGCACGTGCTGCCCGGTGCGCGGACCAGCATCATGCTCGAGCCCTACCCCGAGGTCACCCCCGAATGGGATAATCCGGAGGCGGAAGCCGTTGCCGAACTCGTCATGGGCATCATCGGCGGCATCCGCAATATCCGCAGTGAAATGGGGATTCATCCCTCAGCCGAGGTCGAAGTCATTGTCTCCTGCCATGATCAGGCCAGGCAAAAGTCCATTGAACGGCATATCGACGAAATCAGGGGGCTCAGCCGGGCGAAATCGCTCGTTGTCATCCTGGACGGCATAGCGCCTAAAGGTGCCGCTTCGTATATCTTTACCGATATCGAAATCTTCATTCCCCTTGCCGGGCTGATCGATGTCGGCAAGGAGATTGCCAAACTCGACAAGGAGCAGCAGAAGATTGACAAGCAACTGCAACAAAGCCGGGGCAAACTCGGCAATGAAAAATTTCTGGCCAATGCCCCCGATGATGTAGTGGCCAAAGAGCAGGAAAAAGTTGCCGCCCTGGCTGCCACTCTCGCCAAGATCGAGGATAGCAAAAAAAGACTGCGGGAAATCGACGCCTAACTCTTTTTTTCCTGAATCCCGGGGGGAGCAATGTCTCTTTCCCCGGGATTTTCCCGTGCAATCTCCCCCATCTCCTGTTTTTCTCCCCTTCTTTCTCGAACACAACCGCAAAAAAGTATTTGACAATCCCATTTTGCGAAATTAATATATTGCCATATTGGAATATGAAAATACGAACGAGGGCAACATGAAAGATTTTATCCGTGTAATGAAAGCATTATCAGATCCGAACAGGGTCAAGATCATCAAGATGCTGGAGAACAAACCGCTGTGTGTCTGCGAGATCACGGCTGTTCTGCAGCTTGCCCAGCCAACCGTTTCCAAACATTTGAAACTGCTTGAGGATGCGGGCCTGGTGGATTCCAGCAAGGATGGCTCCTGGGTTAATTATCGGCTGGCGGAAAGTACCTCCTCCGCATACGGCCGCGTCATGCTGGCCCATATGCGGGAATGGCTTGATAATGATAAATCAATTAAAGATGTCGTGTTTCGCTGTAAAACCGTTGATCGGTGCGGAATAAAGGCGGCATAGGTCCGCCGAAGGGAGTTGGAACCGTTATGGAATGGAAAAGAGAATGGAAACCGCTCGTTTGGATTATTGCCGTTTTCCTCGCCTGCTATTACCTGCCTGTCGGCTACCCACGATTTGACAATGCCGTGCTGGAGGCATTGCAACTGGTCAAGTGGTACGCCGAAGAGCATGTGCTGCTTTGCCTGATCCCCGCCTTTTTTATCGCCGGTGCCATCTCCGTTTTCGTCAGCCAGGCATCGGTGCTGAAATATCTCGGCGCCACGGCAAACAAGGTCGTGGCCTATGGAGTGGCTTCGATGTCCGGCACCATCCTTGCCGTTTGCTCCTGCACCATCCTGCCGCTTTTCGCCGGTATTTACCGGATGGGAGCGGGCCTGGGGCCGGCCACCGCTTTTCTTTATTCCGGTCCCGCGATCAATATTCTGGCCATCATCCTCACCGCCCGTATTCTCGGACCGGAGCTGGGCATTGCCCGGGCTGTCGGGGCAGTGGTTTTCAGCGTTGTTATCGGCCTGCTCATGCATTTTTTCTTCAGAAAGGAAGAAATGGAGAAGGCCAAGGTGCAGATGGCCCTGCCGGAACAGGAGGTGCGGCGCCCCCTCTGGCAAAACGGCCTCTATTTTTTGATGATGATCGGCATTCTGATTTTTGCCAACTGGGGCAGACCGTCCGAGGCTACCGGGCTCTGGGCGGCCATCTATAGTAATAAATGGCTGATCACCTCTTTCTTTTCCGCCGGCATGGGCCTGATCCTCATGCTCTGGTTCGGCCTGCCCAAATGGCAACTGGCTCTTGCCGCAACTCCGGCAATAGTGATCGGCTTGTTTTTTGCCGATTACCCAACCCTTGCCTTTGTCGCGGGGGTTATTGGACTTTCCGCCGTCATCAGCACCAGGGAGGATGAAACCGGTGAATGGTTCAAGGAATCATGGGGATTTGCCAAACAGATTCTCCCCCTGCTGCTTTTCGGTGTTCTTGTCGCCGGTATTCTTCTCGGCAGGCCGGGTAATGAGGGAATTATTCCTTCCGAGTGGGTCAGCCGGGCAGTGGGCGGCAACTCCTTTTCCGCCAATTTCGCCGCCGCCTTTGCCGGCGCTTTCATGTATTTCGCCACGCTGACCGAGGTCCCGATTCTCCAAGGGCTCATCGGCAGCGGCATGGGAAAAGGCCCTGCCCTTGCCCTGCTCCTTGCCGGACCGGCCCTCAGTCTGCCCAACATGCTGGTCATCCGCAGCATCATGGGCACCACGAAAACCGTGGTCTTTGTTTCGCTGGTTATTGGTATGGCAACCATCAGCGGAATGATATATGGATCTTTTTTTTAATAATCGAAACCAATGCGAGGTGAAAAATGGAAATCAAGGTATGCGGCCCCGGCTGCGCCAAATGTCATGAAGCGGAACGGATCGTCCATGAGGCAATTGCGGAATCAGGCGTTCAGGCTACAGTGGAAAAGGTGACTGATTTTAATGAAATTGCAAAACTCGGGGTATTTTCCACTCCTGCAATCATCATTGACGGGCAAGCAAAATGCGTCGGCAAGGTCCCGTCCAAAAAAGACGTTCTGGGATGGTTGAAGTAACCTCTGTTTAAAGGTGATGCCTGTTGGTGGTGCATGATACGGGTCTCAAAAAATACCAGAAAAGGGGAACAATGATGAAGAAAAGAAGCAGCATCTTCCCGGCACTTGCACTCATGGTGCTTGTGCTCGTTCAGCCGGTTTTTGCCGCGGATGTTCTGGATGATTATCTTCTCGCTTTTTCTTATCAGGAAAGAAAAGAGATGAAAATCAACAGCAAGGAGGTGGTTGCCTTGCTGTCCGAGGGACACGTGCAGTTTATCGATGTGCGTTTTCCCGAAGAGTTCGCTGCCTGGAAAATGGGCTTTGCCCAAAACATCCCCTTGAATGAATTGCCGCGCCGACTGAACGAACTGGATAAAAACAAATTAATCGTTACCGCCTGTCCCCATAATGATCGGGCAAATATCGCCAGAATGTATCTCACCACCAAAGGATACAAGGCAAAATATCTGCAGGACGGCTTGCTTGGCCTTGCCGATTATTTGCGGGGCGACACGGCAAAGACACTGATGGAGCCGGGAAAATAATTATGAAAAATAATTTTACGTACTCGTTCATGCTTGTGATGCTGCTGTGGGCTGTTGTTTTTTTCGCGGCAGCCCCGACACTGTCCGCGGAAAAGGCCGAGATACCGGTTGTTCCCGTGCCCGGCACCGTTACCATGGTTGACCTGGGTGCGACATCATGCATTCCCTGCAAAATGATGGCGCCGATCCTCGCCGAATTGGCAAAGGAATACAGCGGCCGCGCCGCAATCATCTTTATCGATGTCTGGCAACATCGCGATGTGGCAAAAAAATTCGCCATCACCGCCATTCCCACCCAGATATTTTATGACAGCTCGGGCGCGGAGGTCTGGCGGCACACCGGCTTTCTCGATAAAGAATCGATCACGAAGAAAATTGAGGAGCTGCTGAACTGATTTTTATGGATGAACTGCTGATCACCATTTGAACAAAACGACGAAAAGAGGATCATATGGACACCATGCAAAAAATCAAGCAAACAATTGTCGTTGAATGGAAACATCTGGATAAGGATGGAACAACCTGTGACCGTTGCGCGGAGACGGGAAACGAGATTCGCCGGACCCTGTCGGTTCTGCAACAGGAGTGCGGGCCAAAAGGGGTTGAAATTGTCTTGATGGAAACCTTGCTCTCGGCAAACAACATCGGTGATTCAAATCTTATTCTGATTAACGGCAAACCTCTGGCAGAGCTTCTGCCGAATGCCGTTTCAGCGGAAAACAGCTGCTGCTCCTGTTCGGATCTGATCGGCAAAGAGACCTGCTGCCGGACGATTGTGCGTTTCGGCATGACGCACGAGGCCGTGCCTGCCCACTTCATCAGGGAAGCGATTTGCGGGGTGGCCCGATGCTGTTGAAAAAAACGGTCCTTTTTCTCTGCACCGGCAACTCCTGCCGCAGCCAGATGGCGGAAGGATGGGGACGCGCTCTGCACGGCCACCGTTACGATTTCTCTTCCGCCGGCATTGAAAAACATGGACTGAACCGGATGGCGGTGACGGTCATGGCGGAAGCCGGGGTCGATATCTCCGGCCATCACTCCAAAACCATTGAAGATCTGCCGGCCCGGGATTTCGATTTCGTTATCACCGTCTGCGGCCATGCCGATGAAAACTGTCCCTTCTTCCCTGCCCGGACAAAAGTCATCCACCATGGTTTTCCTGATCCGCCCCAACTTGCCCAAAATGCGCGGAGCCCGGAGGAAGCACTTGCCTGCTACCGGACGGTGCGGGACCTGATCCACGATTTTGTTTCAACCCTGCCGGCCGCACTGGAAGACGAAGGTGACATCACATGACAACGGACAAAAACCAAACCATCTGCTTTTGTTTCGGCTATACGGCAGGCGATATCATGGAAGATGTCCGCCGCCAGGGCAGATCGACCATTCTCGAGCAAATTTTGTCGGAGAAAAAGGCGGGCGCCTGCCGCTGCGCCGAAAAAAATCCGCGCGGCCGCTGATGCCTGGCCGATGTCCGCCGGGTCGCGGATGAAGCACGCGGGGCAATTCCGATAAAGTAGTAACACATCGTTTCAAAACAGCTTGAACTTCGTTTCCTGGAAACAGCGCAAGGAGATGGCGGACGACCTGAAAGAGATTTACAGCGCCGCGACCGTTGAACAGGCCGAGGCGAACTTGATAGCCTTCGGGGAAAAACGGGATGAGACTCATCCACGGGTCAGCCAGTCCTGGCAGAACAACTGGCAGCGGATCATCCCGTATTTTTCCTATCCGTCGGAAATTCGCCGGGTGATTTACACGACCAACACCATTGAGTCGCTGAATATGTCTCTGCGAAAGGTAACCAAAAACCGGGGCCCCTTTCCTAATGACGAGTCGATGTTCAAACTGCTTTACCTGGCGCTGACGAATATTTCGAAACGCTGGACGATGCCGATCAAAAACTGGAAATCAGCCTTGAATCAGTTCAGCATCATGTTTGAAGAGAGGCTGCCGGAATTTTGATCACAAAAACCATTTACACAAAATTCTTTACAGGCCCGACAGCGGCCATCGCAAGCCAGGAGATGTCCGTCAAAGCGTTGCCGGGCAGAGAGTGAAGGGATACCAAGGCAAAGGGCAGATTCAACCGATAGAACCTGCCCTTTTTCAATCTTAAACGAAATTCAAATCATTTCAGTGCGCTGCTCCGGCCATGGCCTCCATTGCCCGGTTCGGATTGCCTTCCACTTTGTTGAGGATTTCCGTTACCTTGGCTTCAGGCAGCCAGTCAACCTTGCCGGTGCTGACATCATACATGGCACCAACCACCTTGGCCTTGCCGCTTTTGACCATTTCGCGGCTCGCCGGGCTGGTCATGAACAGATCCTCGATTCCCTGCCAGATGTTTTCCTCAATGCCGAAAGGAACGATGTCCTTGCCGTGGACCTCGGGATGCGCGGCCATTGCCCTTTTCACAGCGGGTATGATGTTATCCACCAGGGGCGGGATATTTCTTTCCAGGGGATGTCCATGCCCCTGCACTTCACTTGTCACGGCGGTAACCGCGCCGCACTGGGTATGGCCGAGAACTACCAGTACCGGCGTATTGACATGGGCCAGGCCGTATTCGAGGGAACCGGCCTCATCAACATCAACAACATTGCCGGCAACCCTGATGATAAAAATATCCATGACACCGGCGTCAAAGATGCGTTCCACCGGCACCCGGGAATCCGAGCAGCTGATGATGGTGGCATAGGCGTGGTCGCCCTGGTCCTCCTTGCCCGCCTGAATCAGGCGCTGGGTGTCGGAATGGGGGTGGATGGATTTATTGGCGACAAAACGCACGTTGCCTTCCTGCAGCATTTTGATCGCCTCATCCGGAGTCGGCTTGTGCGCGGTGGAGCCACTGGCGGAAACCTGAAACGCCGTGGCGGCCAGTAAACAGCAACCGAGTGCTAACGACTTGAACATCTTCTTCATTTTTATCCTCCTCAAGTTATGTTGAACACATATAATGAATGGCTATTCATTCAAAAATCTTTATTTTGTTTCCCGGAAGTTGTCAAGCCTCAAAAAAAGAAAAAAATTAAGCGACAACGGGAAACAAGCAATCACGTTCCGGGTCAGGAACGCGTCAGGCATGGCCGATTATCCTTCCAGCCTGCCGGTGCTTTTGAGGCGCTTCCACGACGACCCGGCAACTGATTATCTCAGTGTGTTCTTGCTTAGCGTGTCAACCCGTTTGCGGATTTCAGCATCCAGCGCCCCTGGAGTGTCCATGTTGCGAAAGGTAACCTGTAACGGCAGTTGCATGATAATGACCCACCCGTGTAATATTTTTCAATTGAAAAAAATCAGCCTTCGCAGTTTTCATATCAAAGACTTTCGTTATGATCACCGGTAAGCGGCACAAAGGAAACAGGCAGGACATCCCTGGAGGAAAAACCGCCCTCGCGGTTTTTCTCGATCACCAGTAACTGTTGGGGCATGCCGGGCAAACCGACCGGAATGACAATCCTGCCTTCGGGTTTGAGCTGCTGCACCAACGGCAAGGGCACATGGGGAGCGGCCGCCGTGACCATGATGCCGTCAAACGGCGCATGTTCCGGCCAGCCCTGATACCCGTCGCCGCAACGGATTTCGATGTTGTCATATCCGAGCCTGCGGAGACGCGCCGAAGCCACCCCGGCCAGAGCCGGTATGATTTCAATGGAATAAACCCGGGCAACGAGAAGGGAAAGTATCGCCGCCTGATAGCCGGAACCCGCGCCCACCTCAAGAATGACATTATCCTTTTTCGGTCGGAGAAGATCGGTCATCAGGGCAACGATAAAAGGCTGGGAGATGGTTTGTCCGTGACCGATGGGCAGCGGCGAATCGGTATAGGCCGTTGGTTTATAGGCCATCGGAACAAATTCCCGCCGCTCCACCTGCTCCATGGCCCGCATGACTGCCGGGCGAAAACTCACAAGCCCGGTATAGCCGCTGGTGAAACGGCACTCTTCCTCAATTGTCCGCAGAAAATCCGCAATTTCTTCCGTTCGCATGGAGCGGCCCCTCTCTTTCCTTTGATCTTATATCGGGACCACCCAAGAAGCAACTGAATGCAGCGGTTTTTTTACGGCAATCGCGGCATGCCGCTCCCTTCCCTGCAGGATTTCTTCTTTTCTTTTGCCGTTGCATTTTGTTAGAATAAAAAAAAACAATTTTGCCGGAGGTGCTCCAGATGAAAGCCCCGGATTTCCCCAGCAGCCTGCTCCGATTTCTTCTGCCTTTTTTGCTGATTCTGCCCCTCGTCCCCTCCCCGGTTGCCGGCGAGAACGGCAAAACCGCGGTTGTGCTCACCATGAAGGGCGCGCTTGGCCCGGCAATGAGCGATTATCTCGTCCGCGGCATCCGTAGCGCCGAAGAGAGGCAGGCCGCGCTTGTCATTCTCCGCATGGATACGCCGGGCGGCCTGGACCATGCCATGCGCAGCGTCATTCAGGCTGTTCTCGCATCGCCGGTGCCGGTGGCGGTTTATGTCAGCCCGTCCGGTTCGCGGGCGGCAAGCGCCGGAACCTATATCCTGTATGCCGGCCATATTGCCGCCATGGCGCCGGCAACCAACCTGGGCGCGGCCACCCCCGTTCGGATAGGCGGCCTGCCCCATCGTCCTGAAAAAACTCCATCTTCCGGTGACGATAAATCACCGGATGCGCTCGATCGGAAAATGGTCAATGATGCGGCGGCCTATATCAAGGGACTGGCCAGGCAACATGGCCGCAACGAAGAATGGGCGGAACAGGCGGTGCGCGAAGCGGTCAGTCTCACGGCGGCGGAGGCGTTGCATATCGGGGTCATTGACCTGATTGCCGACGATATTGCCGACCTGCTGCGCCAGGTTGACGGCAGAACCGTTACAACGGCCGTCGGAGAAAGAAAGATCGCCGCAACGGATATCGCCCTGGAAACAATTGAACCGGATTGGCGCAACAGGCTGCTCGGGGTTATCAGCGACCCCAATATCGCCTATATACTGTTGCTTCTCGGCATCTACGGTCTTGTTTTCGAACTGGCCAATCCCGGTTTTATCCTGCCCGGCGTGGCCGGGGCGATCTGCCTGCTGCTTGCTTTCTACACCTTTCAGGTTCTGCCGGTTAATTATGCCGGGCTGGGGCTGATCATTCTCGGTACTTTCTTCATGATTGCCGAAGCCTTTGTACCCAGTTTCGGTTCCCTCGGCATCGGAGGGCTGGTCGCCTTTGTGGCGGGTTCAATCATCCTGATGAACGAAGAGGGTATGAGTGTTTCGTTGTCCGTTATCGCCGGCACCGCCATTTTTTCCGCAAGCCTCATGGTCGGGGTCATCGGCCGCACACTTTCCCTGCGGCAAAAAAAATATCTCACCGGCAGCGAGGAGCTGATCGGCAGTACGGGTATTGCCACTGATGATTTTGACGGTGAAGGCCGCATCTGGGTTCACAGTGAATCGTGGCGGGCCATTTGTCCGCAACCGGTTAAAAAAGGTCAAAGACTGCGGGTGACGGCAAAAGAAGGTTTGTTGCTCAAGGTGGAAATTTTCAAGGAGGAAAACTGATATGATAACACCCTTTATCGCCCCGATTGTCCTGCTTCTCGCCCTTCTTTTTCTTTCCTTCAAAGTGGTTCCCGAATACGAACGGCTGGTGGTCTTTTTTCTCGGCCGTTTCCAGACCGTCAAAAAACCGGGACTGCGCATCGTTGTGCCGGGCATCCAGCGAGCCATCCGGGTCGACATGCGGGTTATCACCATGGATGTGCCGAGTCAGGATGTTATTTCCAGGGACAATGTCACGGTAAAGGTCAACGCGGTTCTCTATTTCCGGGTGGTTGATCCGGAAAAGGCCATTATCCAGGTGGAAAACTATTTCAACGCCACCAGCCAGTTGTCGCAGACCACCCTGCGCTCGGTGCTCGGCCAACATGAACTGGACGAGATGCTGGCGGAACGGGAAAAAATGAACAATGACCTGCAGGAAATTATAGACAAACAGACGGACGCCTGGGGCATCAAGGTGACCAACGTGGAGATCAAGCATGTGGATTTGAATGAAAACATGATCCGCGCCATCGCCAAACAGGCGGAGGCGGAACGGGAAAGACGGGCGAAAATCATCCATGCCGAAGGGGAACTGCAGGCCGCCGAGAAGCTGCTGGCCGCGGCAAACATCATCTCCGCCAATCCCCAGGCCCTGCAGCTACGCTACCTGCAGACCCTAAACGACATATCGAATGAAAATGCCACCACCATCGTTTTTCCGCTGCCCATCAATATCTTGAAGGCCTTTGACACACCAAAAGAGAATACCGGCGGATGACGCGCAAAGGAAACATAAAAAGGTGCTCTTCTCCATCGCCGCCGACATTATTACCGTTTTCCATCTGTGCTTTATCATCTTTGTCATTGCCGGCGGCCTGCCGGCCCTCCGATACCGGCGTCTCATCTTTCTGCATCTGCCGGCCGCGGCATGGGGAGCCCTGATCGAATTCAAGGGCTGGATCTGCCCCTTGACCCCCCTGGAACAACAATTACGGCAAGCCGCCGCAAATTCTTCGTATCAAGGAAGTTTTATCGAGCATTACCTCCTGCCGATAATCTATCCATCCGAACTTACGAGGGAATTACAGATTTTTTTCGGCGTCATGGTGGTAATCGTCAACCTGGCCGTCTATGGATCTTTGCTTTTTCGAAGTGTAAGGCGACATTGAAAAAAATCCCGCGCAATGCACAGGTAAGGAAGGAAGAAAAGCACAAGGCGTGTGAGAAACGACGCGTTTCTTTTTGTGACAATGCACGGAAAAAAGGTGTATCATAAAGAGAATCCGGCAACATCTCTCTTTTCTCCGTATGAACGGGGAGGGAGACGAAACAACCCTCACCCTGGCCCTCTCCCTGAGGGAGAGGGGATTGACTTTTTGAGTGTCCCTGTCTTGAGGGAGAGAGGATTGACTTTTGAAGCGACCCTGTCCTGAGGAAGAGGAAATTGACTTTTTTTAGCGACCATGTCCTGAGGGAGAGAAAATTGACTTTTCATGTCGATCCAGGTTGACGCCGCCGGGTTCCTTTTCTTGTGGCAGAGGGAGTTGCCGGGTCAACGATATTTGTCGTTTTGCAAGAGGTTTATAAAGGAAACACATCCCGCAAACAAGAGCCAGGGGGGAGATTATGGATGGTTTTTTCCGCGCGATTCTTGGTGTCATCTTATTTGTTCTTGTTCTGCCCTGCGGTTTTACCTCCCTTCATGCCGCCGACAGCCCTCCGACCTTGAGCTACGGTGATTTTCTGGCAAAACTTTCCCGCGATGAAATCTCCGAAATTTCCGAAATCCACATGCAGGGCGGCACCGTTTATCTGACGGATACCCAGGGCAACAAATTTACCACTTTTTCCCCCGACGTCCCCGGTCTCATTCCCAAGCTGCTTGAAAAAGACATCATCATCCAGGCGCAAATCGCAAAGCCGTCGTACCGAACGGAAATATTTTCGCTCATCCTTTCGCTCATCATCTTTTCCCTTGCCTGGTTGACGTTGAAAAAAATCAGGGACCGCCACAAAAAAAAGAATGAAAAATTCGGCCAGGAAAAAGCCATCAAATTTCAAAAGGGCGGCAAGCAGGTTACCTTCAAGGATGTTGCCGGGGTCCCGGAGGCAAAAGAAGAGTTGCGGGAAATTGTCGAATTTTTGCAAAAACCGGAAAAATTCAGCAGACTGGGGGCAAACATCCCCAAAGGCGTTTTGTTTCAGGGGCCTCCCGGAACCGGGAAAACCCTGCTTGCCCGCGCCGTTGCCGGTGAAGCCGGGGTGCCGTTTTACAGTATCAGCGGATCGGATTTCGTTGAAATGTTTGTCGGTGTCGGCGCCTCCCGAGTGCGCGATCTTTTCAGTGAGGCGAAAAAAAACGCGCCGTGCATCATTTTCATCGATGAAATCGACGCGGTCGGCGGCCATCGGGGCGGGGGAGGCGGCAGTGCCGGACAGGAAGAACGGGGCCAGACATTAAACGCCCTGCTGGTTGAAATGGACGGTTTCAGTTCGGATGAGACAATCATTCTGCTTGGCGCAACGAATCGTCCCGACATCCTCGACCCCGCTCTGCTCCGCTCCGGTCGTTTCGACCGGCAGATCAACATATTGCCGCCGGACGTCAAAGGACGTTTGAAAATACTCAAGGTGCATGTCAAAAAGATCCCGTTATCACCGGATGTGGAGCTGGATAAAATAGCCCGTTCCACCCCAGGGTTTACCGGCGCGGAACTGGCGGCCCTGGTGAACGAGGCGGCCATCATTGCCGGACGTCAGGGAAAAACCTGTGTCCAGACAAATGATTTTGAGGTGGCCAGGGACAGAATCATGATGGGCATTGAGCGCAAGGGCATGATCATCAGTGACAAAGACCGCCGGACCATGGCCTTTCATGAGGCGGGTCATGCCATTGTCGCCAGGTTTGTTCCCGAGGCCGACCCCATCCATAAAATTTCCATTATTCCCCGAGGCCGTGCCCTGGGCCATACCCTGCAGCTGCCCCTGGCCGACCGGCATGCCTACTCCAAGGAATATCTTCACAGCAAAATCGCCATTTTCATGGGTGGACGGGCGGCGGAAGAAATCTGCTTTAATCAGCAGACAACCGGGGCGGAGGATGATCTTAACCAGGCCGTGGAGATTGCCAACAAAATGGTGTGTCGCTGGGGAATGAATCCGGTGATCGGCGCGGTTTCCTACTCCCGGGAAAACCGAGGTTTCCTGGGAGATCGACGTTCCATGCACACCGCTTACAGCGAGGAAACCGCCCGCAATATCGACCGGGAAGTAAAAAAGATCATCGATGAATGCTATAACGAGGCAATCACCATCCTGCAGCGGGAAAAGGATTTCCTTTGCCACCTGGCGGAGATGCTGCTGGTCAATGAAACCCTGGATCAGGAAGAGATGGAAATTGTGCACACCTGCATTCAGAAAAAACGACGGGAGGCGGCAATGTCGGCTGATTCCGCCGGCGTTTCCTGCCGTGCCGACACCGGTCGCCCCCACGCCGCTGGTGACTGATGCAGCAAGCCCGCGCCGGGAAACGAACTCGTGCCGGCGCGCCGTTATCCCTTCATTCAACCCGAAACCGCATGCCGGAGTGTTGCCCTCTGCCGTTATGCTATGGTATAGATGGCACAGCAACCTGATACTTCCAACGAATCGGCATTTCCAAGGATGAATAGAATGAGCGATATGAAATTGAAAAAAATTCCGGGATTCCATGACACCCCCGGCCCGGTGCTTACGGTCATCATGGATGGGATGGGCATCGGCAAGCAGGATGAAAGCGACGGTGTCTTCATGGCCTACACCCCGACCCTGGACGCACTGTTCAAGGAACCTCTTTTCACCCGCCTCAAGGCGCACGGCACTGCGGTGGGTATGCCCTCGGACGACGACATGGGCAATTCCGAGGTGGGACACAATGCCTTGGGCGCCGGCCGCATCTTTTTTCAGGGCGCAAAGCTCGTCAGTGAAGCGATCGCTTCCGGCAAGATTTTTCAAAGCAAGGCATGGTCCGCGATACAAAAACAAACGGGACGGGGCGGCACCCTGCATCTCATCGGCATGGTATCCGACGGCAACGTTCACAGCCACATCGATCATCTCTATGCCATCCTTGGCCAATGCGCGGATGAAGGCATCAAAGAGGTGCGGGTGCACGGCCTGCTCGACGGCCGGGATGTCGGTCAAAAAAGCGCACTGAACTATTTTGCTCCTTTGGAGGAAAAACTCACCGCACTCTCCACCAACGGCAGGCGCTACCGCATCGCTTCCGGCGGCGGCAGGATGATCACCACCATGGATCGCTACAACGCCGACTGGAGCGTGGTGGAACGGGGCTGGAAGGCCCATGTGCTTGGTGAAGGGCGCTTCTTTTCTTCCGCCTGCGAGGCAATCCGCACTTCGTATGAAGAAAATCCCGACATGACCGACCAGTACATGGAAAGTTTCGTCATAGCGGAAAACGGTGCGCCGGTAGGCACGATAAAGGACGGCGATGCCGTTGTTCTTTTCAACTTCAGGGGCGACCGGGCGATTGAACTGTCCCGGGCCTTTGATGAAACGAATTTTTCCGAGTTTGACCGCAAGCGAGTTCCTGATGTTTTTTACGCCGGGATGATGGAGTACGACGGCGATTCCCATATTCCCCGTAACTATCTGGTTGAACCACCGGCCATTGATCGCACCCTGGGTCAATATCTCTGCGCCACGAACATCCCCTCCTTTGCCGTTTCCGAAACCCAGAAATTCGGCCATGTCACCTATTTCTGGAACGGCAACAATTCCGGCTACATTGACGACAAACTGGAAAAATACGTGGAGATCCTTTCCGACAAGCTGGCTTTCAACCTGCGTCCCTGGATGAAGGCGGCGGAAATTACCGATCTGGCGGTGGAGGCCATTGAAAGCGGCAAATACAAATTTATCCGCCTTAATTACCCAAACGGCGACATGGTGGGACACACCGGCATCCCCATTGCCGTCCGTATCGCGGTGGAAACGGTTGACATGTGTCTGGCCAGGCTGCTGAAAGCCCTGCAAAAAACAGGCGGCGTGGCGGTCATTACCGCCGACCACGGCAATGCCGACTGCATGTGGACGGAGAAAAACGGGGTTCGTTCCCCCATGGTGGCCCATACCAAAAATCCCGTGCCCTTTATCATCAAGGACTATTCCGGCAAGAACAGCCTTGCCCTGGCCGGAGTCGCCGCGCCGGGGTTGAGCAACGTGGCGGCCACCATCTGCAACCTGCTCGGCTACCAGGCGCCGGAAGGCTATGATCCATCGCTGATTACAGTCATGCCCTGAGGTTGATTTCCCGGCAGCCTTGATCCGTGATGCAGATCTTTCGAGTAGACATCCTCCGCCACCAGCTGCGGGACGCTTTTATTTACTGGTGCGTTATTCCCGCGATCGTCATCGGCTCGGGATATCTTCTCGATCGTTTTTTTTGTTTTGCATCAATCGCCCCTCCGGGGTGGCTTATTTTCACCGCCTTTGCCTGTCTTGTTATCGGCTGCGGGATTATTTATCAAGCAACCGTCGACGTTACCCGTTACGGCCATGGCACGCCGAACCCCAGGCGCCCCCCGAAAAAGCTCGTGACCCAGGGCATTTACGGATACTGCCGGCATCCCATGTTTTTCGGATATGATCTCGCGGCACTCGGAGTTGCCCTTTTACTGTGGTCTCCCTCCCTGCTGCTGATCAGTTATCCCCTCTTTCTTTTCCTTGAAGTTCGCTTTTTAAGGAGTGAAGAACATTATCTCGCCCGTCGTTACGGAGAAAAATTTCTTTATTATCAAAAAAAAGTTCCTTTTCTTCTTCCTTTCATTTCCATCAGATGGCGATGAACGGATTCCTCTGCCCGGTCCATGCTTCCTCCAGGCAGAAACACCTTTCACCCAAACTCCCTCTCCTGAAGAAATAGTAGAAGAAACAGACCTTTCTATTCTGATGCCGGCGGCGTATAATGACCTGCTGAATGCTCAGGTATTCATTCGATGCATGGTACTATTAATATTTCAGGCATAGGCTGATCTTTCATGAAAACAGTTCCTTTTATCCGTTATTTTTTACAGGCCGCCAGGGAGCAACGCCGGGCGGAAGATGCCGTATTAAGCCTGCTCCCTTCCCTGCTCGACACAAAATACATCAGAAAAGAAGAACCCAGCGGCAAATCGGTTCATTATCTGAAGAAAAACTTTTTTTCCATCCTCTTTCTTTCCGTCTATGCCGCGCTCCATATCCCCAAGGAAAAACGAATTTTTTATGGTATCATCAACCATTGCCTGCGGGGCCTGGTGACCGGGACCGACAATCTCCTCGACAATGAATACAAGGAAATGCTGCCCTTGAATTTTGCTCAGGGCGCGACACGCTTCAAAAGCGTCATGCATATCCTTCTGTTTGACAGGGTTCTTTTTGCCGCCGTGAATGAAATGGTCAACCACCAGGTCATTTCCCCGTCTCAGTCGTCAACTTTGCATGATGCACTTTTTTCCGCCCTGGTCCCCATCGGTGCGGAAGAAGCCATGGAAGAAGGGGGTGTAACGGAAATACTGCGCCCTGATGCGATTCTCAAATCCGTGCACATGTACAAAGGGGGAAAGCTGCTCTGTCTGGCCTTTGTCGCGCCGCTTGTTCTTGAAACGGACAAGACGGAGATGCTGCAGCAGGCCGATCGGGGAATATACAGCATCGGCCTGGCTCTGCAGGTCATTGACGATTTGACTGATTTTTATGATGATATCCGCGACCAGCGTCATAATTATTTACTTTCCGTCGTCTACCACGAGGGCAACGCGGATGAGCGGAACGCACTTGTCCGGTTTCTGGAGAACCGGAACAACACAAGTCCGGCCATAGAGAAACAGTACAAAGACAGTGTGAAAATCGTTATGGAACGCGCCATCGGCGAAGCGGTGAAAGGTTTTGACCTGCTCGCCTCCGCCGGATACTGGCTGGAAAGAAAATCCGCCCTGCGCATCATACGTCAGCTTTTTCGTCTGCGCGGGGTGAAAAATCTTTTGCCGTTCTTTCCCGCCGACAAAGAAATCAAACAAACACTGACCTGAAACAATGGATAAATCCGTGATACAAACCAGGGGAAGACACCTTAATCATGTCGCCTATCTCTATGATCCGCTGATAGAAAACCTGTCTTTCGGCAGGGAGAGATTGTTCCGCGAAAAAACCTTGTCCCATATGGATATCAGGCCGTCGGACCATATTCTCGATATCGGCTGCGGCACCGGCAGCCTGACCCTGCTCATCGGCAGTCGTCTCTCCAGTGATGACAGGGGTATAATCGTGGGTATTGATGCGGCTCCACGCATGATAACCATCGCCGCCAAGAAAGCAGGCAGGCATCACGGTATGCCGATTTCTTTTCAGGTCGGAATCGCTGAAAGGCTTGATTTTGATGATCAATGCTTTGATTGGGTGGTCAACTCCATGTTTACCCATCATATCGATACCGAACTGAAGCGAAGGGCCTTCCGGGAAATGCTGCGGGTATTAAAGCCGGGCGGCAGGCTGCTTACCGCCGACATCGACAAACCTGTCGGCCTGTTTACCGTCATGGTTGGCTGGCTTTCCCGCTATCTCCTGCTGCAGCCCGAACTTGAAGACAATCTCAGGGGACATCTGCCGGAATTGATGCGGGATGCCGGTTTTATCCACGTCCAAAAGCAAGAACAGGTTTACAACATGGTTTCTTTCTTCACCGCGGAAAAACCGAGGGACAGCACGGCAGGATGAAAATGCTGGTCATTTACAGCCTGATCGGTTTGCGCAACATCCGGCGCAATTTCAGGCGTTCACTGCTTGCCGTGCTGGCCATTTCCTTCGGGCTTTTCTGCCTTATAGTTTTCCAGGCATTGAAAGTCGGGCTGCATCGAGAGATGATGCACAGCACCCTCAACCTTGACCCCGGCACCATCCAGATTCACGCCAAAGGCTATGAAGCCAATATCGCCGTGCTGCAGCCGATCGAGCAGCATGAGGAGCTGACGGCAATTCTGGCGAAAGATGGTTTTCATCCCTCTGCGGAACGGCTGAAAACCCCGGCTCTGCTTCTGGCCGGCAGAAAAAGTTCGTCGGTATTGCTTTCCGGGATACGACCCGAACAGGAAAAGCAGATCACATTCATCGGAGCAAAAACAGTCGCGGGCAGTTATCTGAAAAATCCCGGCACGCTTTTTATCGGTGAAACGCTGGCTGCAAGTCTTGAAGTGGGGGTGGGCGATTCGGTCATGCTCATGGCGCAGAGCATGTATGGAAAACCGGTGACCCGCAGGTTGCCGGTCGGCGGGATCTTTCGCACGAAATCAGCATCTTTTGACCGGAATCATATTTATACGGATCTGGCAACGGCCCAGAGCATGCTTGAGGCAAGTAACGTCATAACGGAAATCGCCCTGCAAACGGATCATGACGCAGTCGAATCCATCGCCGGCAAACTCCGGCAACGACTGAATCCGGAACTTTTCCAGGTCCGCGCCTGGCAGGTCATCATCCCTGATCTGAAACAACTTATAGAATTAAATGACGCCACCATGGGGCTGCTTGTTTTCATCGTTTTTGCAATTGTCGCCATGGGCATTGCCAATACCATGACAACCGCCATCTTTGAACGATTCCGGGAATTCGGCACCATGACCGCCATCGGCACCACACCCGGCGGAATCGTCACCATTGTGGTGCTGGAATCTTTTTTTCTCGGTTTGATAGCCGTCCTGGTCGGCACGCTCGCCGGAACGATCGCCTGTACATGGCTGTCACGTTACGGACTCGACCTTTCCAGTTTTATCAGCAGTAACCAGTATTTTGCCGAGGATCATGTGCTGAAGGCATATCTGCTGCCGGGTGACCTTCTTCGCGCCGTTTTCATTACCCTCGTCACCGCTGTCCTGGCTGGGATTTACCCGGCCTGGAAAGCATCCCGCCTTGACCCGGTCAAGGCCATTGCCCATACGTGATGGATCATGGTTTTTATCGACTTGCAACGAATTTCCAAAACCTATGATGATCGGGGTCTGCCGGTCCATGCCCTGCATCAGACGAATCTTGAGATAGGGGAGGGAGAATTTGTCTGCCTGGCAGGGCCATCGGGATCCGGTAAAACCACCCTGCTTAATCTGATGGGTTGCATAGACCGGCCTTCTTCCGGCATGCTGCGCATAAAAGGTCAAAGCGTGAATGATATGGGACGAAGACAGCTCGCCATGCTGCGTCGTTTTACTTTCGGCTTTATTTTTCAGACATTTAATTTGATACCGGTTTTAAGCGCCTTTGAAAATATTGAATATGTTTTACTCCTCCAGGGGATGGAAAAACAGGCACGACATCAGCGGGTTAAAGAAGTGCTGGAAAAAGTCGGGTTAGCCGGCATGATGGAGAAAACCCCCGGAGAGATGAGCGGCGGACAGCAACAAAGGGTGGCTGTCGCCAGGGCCCTTGCCGGTCGCCCCGCCATTATCCTTGCCGATGAACCGACCGCGAATCTTGATTCCCATACGGGAGAATCCTTGTTTGATCTGCTTCGGCAGATAAACAGGAGTCACAATACCACCTTTGTCTTCTCTTCCCACGATCCCGCCATCATCCAAAAAGCGCAGAGAGTCCTCACGATGCGGGACGGCAGCATCATTTCCGATTCGATCATGGCCGACACAGGCGCCAAGAAGCAATAATGGTCTTCGGCATAACGGTGTTTTGATTTTCCGGCATCAGGGCGAATACCGGAAACGGGATTATCTTTCTTTCAGCAATTGATTGATAATTTTTGAAATATCCTGCAGCTGAAACGGTTTGACGATAGCCGCAACAAAACCATAGTCCCGGCAATGCGCCATAATCGGGTCATTGGAATAGCCGCTGGAAACGACAACCTTTGCCTTGGGATTGATTGCATGGATCGCTTTGACGGCATCTTTTCCTCCCATGCCGCCCGGGATAGTCAAGTCCATGATGATAATATCAATCGGTTCCCCGCAGTCACCGTGTTTTTTGAATAAGTCGACCGCTTCCTCCCCGTGCCGGGCAAGAACAACTTCATGGCCAAGACTCGCGAGCATGGCCCGAGTGACATCCCTGACCATTTCCTCATCATCCATGATCATGATTCTCCCCTTGCCGCCGCTCATGTCCAATATTTCACATGTGCTTTTCATTTCCTTTTCCCTGGTTGAGGCAGGGAGATAAATGGTAAAGGCTGTTCCTTCCCCTGGTTGTGACTGCACGGATATCGAACCGTTATGCTTACTGATGATGGAATGGCTGATGGCGAGCCCGAGACCGCTTCCTTCCTTTTTCGTGCTGAAATAAGGATCAAAAATCTTATCAATGAGGTTTACCGGAATACCGATGCCGCTGTCACGGATAATGATTTTAATGAAATGTTTTTTACCGGGCAGGGTACTGCCCGCGTTTTCCCCGGACACGAAATTTTCACAGCTGACCTGGATGATGCCGCCTGTCGGCATGGCATGTTTGGCGTTGATGATGATGTTCTGGATGACCTGACTCATCTGACCTTTATCAATATCGACAAGCCAGAGATCATCCGGCATGAAATACCGGCAGGCAACGTTGCTGCCGTGCAGAACAAATTCGGCCGACTCCCGGATAATTTCAGCGATTGAGGCCGTTTCCTTGACAGGCTCGCCTCCTTTGGAAAAGGTGAGCAACTGCAGGGTAAGACCCTTGGCGCGGGCCGAGGCCTTTTCCGCATTGCTCAGCAGTTTGCGGGTAGCGTCGTCCAGGCCGCCGTCGTGCAGGGCCAGATTGATATTGCCCATAATGGCGGCCAGGATATTGTTGAAATCATGGGCAATGCCGCCGGCCAACAGCCCCACCGACTCCAGTTTTTTTATTTTCAGCAGCTCTTCTTCCATGCGCTGTTTTTCGGTGACGTCACGGAAAACGAGGACCACCCCGATAATTCCCCCGTCCTTGTCACGAATCGGTGCGCCGCTGTCTGCTATTTTGCGTTCACTGCCGTTGCGGGCGATGAGGACGGTATGATTGGCCAACCCAGTGATCCGGCCGGAGGCCATCACCTTGTCCACCGGATTTTCACAGGGAACACGGGTCTGCTCATGGACAATGGTAAATACTTCCGAGAGCGGTTTCCCTAGCGCCTCGCGCTGTTGCCAGCCGGTCATGTTTTCCGCCACGGTATTGAGCAAAACGATCCTGCCGTCCGTGTCGGTGGTAATAACCCCGTCGCCGATGCTGCGCAGGGTGACGGCCAGGCGTTCTTTTTCCGCCGCCAGCTCATCTTCCGCCGCCTTGCGCCGGGTAATATTGATGGCGATTTCCATGCGAACCATGCGGCCGTCCGTCCACTGGATGGCCTGATCACGGCATTCGTACCATTCCCTGGTCGCCGTGTTGTGTATCAGGGTGACACAGGTGCCGGTGGAGTTGCCCTCGGCATCCAGCAGTTTTTCGTTGGTGCAGAAGGAACATGGTCCATTTTGACCGACCTGCAGTGCCTGCCAGCAGATCTTGCCGGTGACGTCTCCCCACACTTGCCGGCCGTATTCATTGATAAAAAGCAGCTCATAGGTTTCCATGTCGGCAACATAGACAAGGGCTTCCAGACTGTCCACCAGCGTCCGGAAACGGGCAATGGCCGTATTTTTTTCCTCTTCCGACTTTTTGCGCTCACTGATATCGCGCACGACCGCAATAAGGCGGTCGTCATCGCCGATTCTGGCTGCCCGCAGGCTGATCTCGGCCCAGAAGAGCCGTCCGTCTTTTGCGCGGCAAAGCCAGTCAAAGGTCTGCGGTGTACCGGCCATGACCGTCTTGTTTCTGGCAAGCGCATCGTCCATCGTATACGGCGGAAAATTGGCGCTGACCGTGCCGATGTCGCAGCGCAGCGCCTCTTCCCTGGTGTATCCGTACATCTCGCACATCCGCTGATTCACGTCAAGGATCTCGCCGGTCGCAGCATCATGAACAAAAATGGCCTCGCCCACCGCATTAAAGATGGCGGCAAACCGCATCTCGCTGGTCCGGAGATCGTTGATATGGTGGGCGACAGAAGCCGCCATGCTGTTGAAGTCGGCGGCGAGCACACTGATTTCGTCGTGGCCGGGAATGAGAATCTTCGAACCGTAATCGCCTTGTGCCACCCGGCGCGTCCCTTCCGTCAGCGCGCGGATGTGGCGAGTGATGAGGTAGCCGCCGAAGACAAGCAGCAGCAGACTGAGCAGAATCTCCACCGCGGCGATGATGACACCCTCTCTCGTCACCCGGTGCTGGGTGGCCACCAGGGAGGCAAGGGAAATACCAAAGTGCACCGCGCCGACCTCGGTGTCGATGATGGTCAAGGGAAGACGGGTGTCGTAGGTGAGGTCGGTCAGTGCGTCGGCAACTTGCGAGTCGATATCGGGAAGGGCTGCCTGGTCATAAGAGCCGGCGGCGGCAATGACTTCGCCGTCAGGATCAAGCACGGTAATGTAACGGATTTCGGCACGTTCCGAGGTGGTCAATCGTTTGATAATTGCCGCCACCTCGGCGTGATCGCGTTGAAAGACGCGACCGGCAAGGGCGGCATCGAGCAGGGGGGAAAGCGACTCAAGACGCGCCTTGGCCTGGAATTCCACCGCCTCGTTCAGCAGGCGGAAGCTGTTGGCGAGCAGCAGGGTGAGCATGACGAACTCGATGGCAAGGGCGGCCGCCACCAGTCGGAATCGCAGCGAACGGTACCACGGAACGGAGCGGGACGGATTTATCATATTATTGCTGCGGCTCAACCAGGACGTGAACGTAGGGGTCGATGCGCGTCATGGCCTCGTCGTCCGGGGGCAGGAAGGATTCAAACTGGCTTTTCTGCAAAAAAGCCTTGCCTTCCGCGGTATCCTGAAAACCGAGCAGCGATTCGCGCAAGCGGAGAATCATTTGCTGATCGGTCTTGGGGGGAAGCATCACTAAAAAAGAGGGGGGCGCGGGTTTTTTCGCCCGGAAAATCTCGCGGAGCCCGCTATGCTGTTCTTCGTTAACGTGTTCCCACTTGTCCCAGAGCAGGGTCGGGGTTGCGCCGGCATCCACTTCCCCCAGGAACACGGACTGGACCACGTTGGAGAATGTGGCCGTTTCCACGATTTCCACATCCTTGCCCAAGGTAAGTCCCTTGTGGGCGAGAGCCTCCTCGGCCAAAAGATAGGTCACGGATCGCCAGTTTCCGACGGCCATTTTCCTGCCCCGGAGATCCTCAATCCTCTCTATGCCGGAGTCCTTGCGCACCAGGATGACCGTGGCGGTCTGTTGGCCGGTCATGACGACAAGCTGCCACCCGTCGCGTTTCTGGGCGAGACGACCCATGTGAGGGGCGGTGAGCACCAGGTCGTATTCGCCTTTGGCCGTGCGTTGCACATAGCTCATGAAGTCAGGCGCGGAAACCATAATGATCTTCTTGCCCAGCGCCTGCTCAATGCGTTTGACCAGGGGGGAGAGCTGTTCCACCATCTGGTTCGCCGAGATATACGGGAAAACACCGAGCACGAGAGAGTCACCCTTGGCGGCGGCGTGCAGAGCGGCGGGGAACACTATGCCAATCACGGCAATCGCCCACAGGGTGCGCTGAACAAGACGCTTCATAATGACCCTTCCTTGTTAAGGTTGCAATATCAAGAGAAAATCACAATAAATTATATAATACTCCGCGGCTCATGTCATTTTTTTTAACCGGTGATGATTGCCGTCTTGATCCCGTCATCGGCTGAACAGACAAAGCAATTTTCTCTCTACTTTGCGGGAAGGTCGGGGCAAAATACAAAAAAACCCGCTCCCAAGCAGGAAACGGGTTCAAAACTGTATCCCAAAAGCCTTTATTTATACGACGTTATCGGCAGTGATCCAAAACCGGGGCTGAATCACTATCATTATTCAGGCATTACCGATAATGTCTTTTACCTCCCTTGCCAGATCACTCGATGGTGTTACCACAACACTTTTACCACCGATTGTCATTGAGTATCTTTTGTCGTCACCGCTGCGATGATAGGCGTCCTGCAATTTTTTATGCATCAGAATCAGTTGCTGCTGGGCGATCCCTTTTTCATCGGCCAGTGTCTTAAAATTCTGCACCTTGCCGTTATTAACCCAGGCCATGCCGAAATTCTTGTTCGGGTTGCCGATAAAAACAAAGGCCGTGTCATCGGCAGGGACCACCTCCATGGGGTCGGAAACCTCACTGGAGATTTTCTCCAGCAGGCTTTTCATTGCTTCTATTTTTTTTGCCGCCGGATTTTCCGCCCCCAAGGGGGGGTATTTCTTGCCGCCACCGAAAAATTTTTCCAAAAATCCCATAGCCGCCTCCTCTTTTAATCATTCGATTTGCCTTGTCATTTTTGGCTTTAGATGGGGTACAGGTTTAAAACGAGAAGTTGAATTCTATCTAAATCATAGCAATTCCGCATCATCTGTCAAGGAATGAAAAAAACGCAATAACAGTTAGTTACACCTGCACAAGACATGGTCCAGGAACCTTTCAGTAAAATATTTTTCAGGTTGGCGGCAGGATTTCAGAGATAAAACAGAATGTTGCGTTTCAGTGCAATAGAAAGAGCGGACTATGCGCCGGCGGTTGATTAGTGAAGTTTGATGCTGATAAAAAAAGGTTCACATTATCAAAAAGATCGTTTTTCAGATCCTGATGCCGCGTTAGGCGGAGATGGAAAGCAAACAAAAGCCCCCTTCCCCTTTTCTGCGGTAGAGACCGGCAATGTGAATGGAAGCGGACCGCAAAAGATCCATAACCCTTTCCTGGTCCCGGCAGAGAAACTCGACCGCCATCCCGCAATCGGAACTTATTTCCCGGGGCACGGGGATGACATCATGAGTGATAGACTCTTTTTTGAGCAGCTTTTCCGCTTTCAGGACAAAATGAATGGAAAAAAGGATAACAACGCAGGTTGGTTCGTGAAGAAACGGTGAGGGCATAATCAGAAGGATTTCATTTTTTGACGATCATGTCAAGGGCGGTGAGACAGGTGGCAACATCGCTCTCGGTGTTGAAATAACCGAAGGAAAAACGGACGGTACCGGCGGGAAACGAGCCGATGGCCCGATGCGCGGCCGGGGCGCAGTGAAGACCGGCTCGCACCGTGATGCCGAATTCGCGGTCAAGAATATGAGCCACTTCCGACTCGCTTTTTCCCTTGACCCGCAGGGAGACGACCGCGGCGCATTGGCTATCGTTTCCAGGGCCGTAAACCGTAATATGCTCCATCCGGCGCAGCCCTTCCAGAAAGAGACGGCGCAGCCCCTGTTCATGCGCCCTGATGACCCCGATGCCGGTTTTGTCGATAAAGGAAATACCGGCTCCCAGTCCGGCAATTCCCAGTGTGTTGGGTGTTCCAGACTCGTAGCAATCCGGCATGAAATCAGGTTGACTTTCCAACTCGGAATTGCTGCCCGTCCCCCCCATTTTCATGGGGCGGAGCATAACGCCCTGCCGCAGATAAAAACCGCCGGTGCCGGTCGGCCCGAAAAGCGATTTATGGCCGGTGAAAGCAAGCATGTCAATGTTCATCCGTTCCACATCAAGGGGAAAGACCCCGGCCGACTGGGCGGCGTCCACCATGAAAAAGGCATCGCCCTTTTCCCTGCCCACGGCTTCCAGGTCAACGACGCCGCCGGTGACATTGGAAGCATGATTGATGACAATGAGCTTTGTATTGCTCCTGCGCAACCGCGCAAGTTCACTTGTCATGACCCGGCCGTCCGCATCAATCGGCAGCAGTGATATTTTGATATCCGCGGTTTTTTCAAGGTAGCGCAGAGGGCGCATGACCGAATTATGCTCAAGAGCCGTGGTGATGACGTGGTCCCCCGGCTGGAGCCGGTTGCCGAACAGGCCGAAAATCCCCAGGTTCAGGGCTTCGGTGACATTGCAGGTAAAGGCGATGCGGCTTGAGTCCGGGCAATTGAAGAGTTCAGCCAGCAATTCACGAGTGTCGAAGATATGCCTGCTGCTTTCCAAAGAGAAAGCATGAGCCGATCGTCCCGGGCTCAAGGAGGTTGTCCCCAGAAGTCGACAGACCGTCTCAACCACCCCCGGCGGCTTGGGAAAGGACGTCGCCGCATTATCGGCATAAATGACTGAAGGTTCGGCAGACACGATGCTCAAAAGGGACTCACGACTTTGTCGGCACCTGCCATGGACTGCATGATCTCGTACATGTTGGTGGTTTTGCCGACCAGCAGTTTGTCCTTCAACCCCAGGAAATCAAGACAGGTGCCGCAGGAAAAAATCTCCACCCCTTTTGCCGCCAAATCCTGAAGAGGTTCGATCAGGTCGGATTCATTCGCCGTGATCATGACACCGCTATTAAAAAAAAGAATCTTGGCCGGCAGCGGGCTGATGTCTTTCATGGTTTTGATATAGGCACGCATCAGCACCCGGCCCAATTCATCGTTGCCCTGCCCCATGGTGTCGGACGGCACGACGTAAACCAGCTCCCTGCGCACGGGCTCACATGTGTATCGGGATGCATCGCCGGCATCGTCGGCGGGGCGAGAATCCCCGCTTTTCCTGATGGTGATGCGGTAAAGACCGTCCTGCTCAGTCACGGATGACGAACATCCCCGGCTTTTGGCAAAGCGCTCCACATTGCTGCGGGATGCATCATTATCCACAAGGACCTCTATCTCGCCCGCAGCCATCTGCTCCAGGGCGTCTTTTGTCTGCAAAACCGGTTGCGGGCACTTCAGGCCGCGACAATCCAATTTTATGGACTGATTCATCTCTTCCCCCTTAATAGGGTTCCCCTATGGATAAACAATTAAATATCGTCTAATTCAATGATAATAAAACAAAAATTATAAATTATCGATATACCAAATCGCGCAAAAAAGCAAACGAGTTGTTCTAAAAAAAACCTACCCGCTTCCCGGTAAATTTCTTTTCATTACCAGCAATGACCACTCACGGCGCCCAATAGACATTAACCGGCTCCGCTGCTTGGGCCAGCACATAGCGAATGGGCATCTCGTTCAACGGACCCGGACCAACGGCCTTCTCAAAAACCTTCAACTTTTCCCGGCCGCGCAGATGAACAAAAATTGCGCGGGCATCGATCAGGGTCGGCAGAGTCAGGGTCATTCTTTCATGGGGCGCGGCAACAGGCCTCATGGCGCAGCAGAACCTGCCGGATGCCATATCCGTCGCCGCGGCAAGATTACGCGCCCCCGGAAAAAAAGAAGCGGTGTGGCCGTCATTGCCCATGCCGAGAACCACCGCATCAAACGGCCTGGGGATTATTGCAATTTTTTTTTCGCACGCAGCTTCGCCCCCTGCCGCTGAAGTGCCGTCGCTCATCAAGCCGACGAAGCGGGCTGTCGCCGCCCTGCCTGTCAGCAGATGGGTCCGCACAAGAAGCTCATTGCTGTCGGGGTCTGCGGGGGCGACCCATCGTTCGTCCGCCAGGGTGATCATCACCTTCCCCCATTCAATTTCCTGCTTGGCCAATGCGTCGAAAAAAGGAAGCGGCGTTGAGCCGCCAGACACCACAAGACTTGCGGCACCGTTTTTTTCGAGCCCGGCCTGCAGCCTGAAGGCAATGTTTTCGGCAAGATCAAGGGCCAGTTGGCTGAAGGTGGTGAAACCGCGAAAATTAAGGTTATAATCCGACATGACACGTTCCTTTTCCCGGCAGGTTGATTACAACCAGCTCTTTTTCTTAAAATAGATTCCCATTGAGCATCCCACCAGAAACATGAAAGCCAATGCGGCGAAATACCCCCATTTCCATTCAAGTTCCGGCATAAACTTGAAATTCATGCCGTAAACCCCGGCGATAAAGGTTAAGGGAATGAAAATAGTGGCGATCAGGGTAAGAACCTTCATAATCTCATTCATTTTATTGCTGTTGAGCGAAAGGGCGATTTCCTGCAGGCCGGCCAGCATGTCCCGGAAGGTTTCGGCGATATCAATGGACTGGATCACATGATCATGGACGTCGGCCAGGTAATGACGGGTGTTCTCGGAGATAAAGGCCTCGTTATTTTCAAGCCGACTGATGATGTCACGCAGAGGCCAGATCGATCTGCGGATCACGGTCATCTCCTGCCTGAACTCATGTATTTCATGGAAAATGGCGGAGGCATCGCCCCCCAGGGCCAGTTCTTCAAGGTCTCCCACCCGATCGCCCATCTTTTCCAGCAGTGAATAATAGCCGTCAACCACCGTATCAAGCAGGGCGTAAAGAAGATAGTCAGCTCCCTTTTTCCGCACCCGTCCGTTGCCGGTCCGGATGCGTTCCCGGAGCGACGCAAACAGGTCCGGGCCCGACTCCTGAAAGGATACCACGACATCATCGCGGAAGACAAAGGCGACATGAGCCGGCATGACAAACAACGATTGCTCGTCATAGGTGAGCGACTTGACGACGAGAAAAAGATACTCATCCCATTCATCGATTTTGGGCCGATGTCCGGTGTTGGCGATATCCTCCAATATCAACGCATGAAAATCAAATTTTCGTCCTATCTCCTCAACAACTCGTGGCTGGTGAATCCCATTGACATGAACCCAGGTTATTGCCCCCGCATCAACAGCCGTATCTGCAATTTCCGCAACCGTGTTACACTGTTGCTCGAATATCTTCGTTGGGGTAAAACGCATAAGGTCTATTCTGGTCCGTTCTTCTGTCTTTTCCCCCACATGAACCACGGTTCCGGGGGGCAGACCGGCCTTCTGCGAAAAATTCTGATAAATCCTGTTAATCATGGCGTATTATTGGTTAAAGAGATAAAAAACCGATGCGGTTGACAGGCATGGGAGCTGAATATTCGAATATGATACATGAAAACGGCTGGTACGTCTATATCGTCCGCTGCAATGACGGAACCTTGTACACCGGCGTCACCACAAACCCGACGCGCCGGATATCCGAGCACAATTCTTCGCGGGGCGGCTCCCGCTATACCCGGACGCGCCGACCGGTGGAGCTTGTTTACGTCGAGACAGGAGCCTCCCGATCCGTTGTCTGCAAACGGGAGTGCCAGATAAAAAAACTGTCCCTGGCGGCGAAAAATAATTTGATCAAAAAAACGGAAAAAGGTGAGCAGTGATGCTGCAGATATCCAAAAACGTGGCCATTGCCGACAGTGAAATAGAGATGACCGCCATCCGCGCCCAGGGTTCCGGGGGGCAGAATGTCAACAAGGTGTCGACCGCCGTTCACCTGCGTTTTGACATCGCCGCCTCTTCCCTTCCTGATTTCTATAAATCCAGACTGCTGAAAAAAGCTGATCAGCGGATTACGACGGAGGGTGTGGTCGTTATCAAGTCTCAGACCTATCGGAGTCTGGAAAAAAACCGGGAAGAGGCCCTGCGTCGACTCCTGGAACTGATACGGAGCGTTGCGGTCATCCCGAAAAAACGAAAACCGACAAAACCGACACGAAGCTCACAGGAAAAACGGATACAGGAGAAAACCCAAAGAGGCCGAACAAAAAATATGCGAGGCAAAATCCGCGACGAGTGACGGCAAAGGATGGGTGAATCACCTTCTCTGCCCGTTGTTTTTTCTTCACCAGCCGGACCAAGCAATCTCCTTCACAGGAAAGACTTTCGTCTCCCACCATCATGGTGTGACAATTTGCCACATTTCTTCCCTTCTTTTTTTTTGCTAAGGAGGATCTGAAGAAGTGAAGGCATTAAATTACGATCATCAACCATGTCATTGTTTCTTTTCCCTGCCTTGACCGTGTTTTTCCCGCCCCAATTCCTGTTTCGTTCAAGCAGAGGACGACGAGACGATCGGCCCGATTGGTGAGGAGTGAACCCGGGCCCCATCGTTACCTCCCAGAGGCTTCCACCCCTCTGCTAAATTTAAAAAAGGAGAAACCACGCCAATCGCCGGCAGGAGATGCGCGATACAGCTCATTGCCCCCCTGCCCTTTCATTTTCGAGCAGGAACAAAAGCCGGTGATTCTATTGCCGGATCTTAACGTAAATAAAAAACATAAGAGAAAGGAGGTGAAAAAGAACGAGTAACCATGGTTTTCCACGAAATACCGTTTGACGGTTTTCGCAGAAGGACAAATGAGGAATCACCAACCGAAGAATTACTAAAAAAAATGAAAAAGGAGAGATTATCATGGAGATAACCAAAAAAAAGGTTATGTTGACAGCGGTTTTTGCATTAACGACTGCAGGAACCTGCCTGGCCAACACTCCACCACCCCCGGTTAATCAAATCCTTGGCATCCCCGACAGCTCGTTCAACAACTTAGTTGAAGCGAATTGTCGCGCCTGCCATGAAGACCAAACCATTGTAAACCCCGGAACCATTCCGGACAGGCACCATTTACTTGTCAACAAAACCATCCCAACCCAAACCGACGTCCCTTTTCCACAGGCCGGCGTCACCGCCTATCAATGTCTTTCCTGTCATCAGCAGGTATGGGACACAACAACAAGCAGCTATGTCTTTGATACATTCCGCGACTGCCTCTACTGTCATGATCAGGTTGCCGGAGAAGCCTCCGTCCATCACTTGACGGCCAAGGCCCAATCGCAGGATTGTAAAGCCTGCCACGGCCCCATTGATAACCCATTGGACGGACATTACATTCCGTCCTATGAGCCGAGCCTCGTCACTCCATGGCCCAGCGATAAACCCAATGCGGACGTAAACGGTGAGGGGCAGTGTGTTTTTTGTCACGAATCGGGAACCGACACCGCGTCCGGACTGTTTGTCCTTACCAATGCCGACACACATCACTCCACCGGCCTTGGTCTGGGTGCCAGTGCCCAATGCCAATTCTGTCATGACTTCACTGTAGAAAAAAAATATTACATACGTAAATGTGAGGCATGTCACGGCGTGGCTTCTCTTCATAACATCCAGGTTGACTCAGACAACCCGGCCAACGTGAATTCCATTGTTCCTGGCGCGGAAAATCCATACTGGGGCCATATCGGCCACAACGACGACTGTTATGGCTGTCATGGATTCAGTGCCATGTCTGCCGCAGCTCCCTATTCCGGTCCGGTTATTCCCGACGTATCCGCCCTGGACGTAACGAGCGTGACCAGTGGCACCGCTGCGACGGTTACTGCTACCGGTATGGGCTTCACCAATGTTGTTATCGGCGTTGGCGGCGAAGAAATCGGTGTAACATCTAAAGTGATGCTGACCGCCGATGATGGAACCTTTGTAGAACTTATACCCTCCGCTATTTCCGCAACTTCCGTGGAAGTGACGGTTCCGGCTGATCTTGCTCCCGGAAACTATGACTTCCGCGTCGTTAAGGCTGATAAAACAAGTAACGCGGTCAATCTGCGCGTTATTCCAGCCATGGCGAACCAATCCATTACCTGCAGAGGAACCAGTGTCACTATTGAAGGCACAGGGTATTCCCAGCATGTAGATGCCCTTAATTCGGGAACCGGACTGTCGGCAACCGACAAGACCGGGGCCGAAGTGGATTGCGCAGTAAGAACGTGGACGGATACTTCTATTTCAGCAACCTGCAGTGTATGCCCGAGCAGTGTTACCGTCAATTCTATCTGGGGAGCAGATAACGATAGAGTGCGGACACTGAGGCCGACGCGCAGATAAATTGGCTCCGTTACACAAGGCTTGCAAATCGGGAGGTTATGATGCTTCCCGATTTGCATCTGCGCTTGACCGGACGGCGGATTCATTTCTTGAAAAAGAAAATGAGTACCGCGGGGTTGAATACGCCGAGGAAAAATCCGGTGTAGTTCGCGATGGGGACAACTGTTACCAAAATCCTTTGCCTTCATTGCCGGGTTAAAACAAAGCTTTCACCTCATTGCTATTGCGGAATCGCATCCAAAAAACATCTTGAATGATGGAGGGGTAAAATGAAGAGGTTGTTGTCAGGAGTGAACTCCTTGTTGTTTGTATTTATTTTCAGTTCTCCTTCCCAGGCGGAGGTAGAATTATTTGACTGGGGCATTAACATAGACGGCACAAGCTACTGCCTTGAGGGGCCCTGCTCGTATGACTTTTTTTCAAAGGGCAATTTGAGCAAACTTTCAGACCTTCCCCCTTCCATCGACTATGCAACATTTAATCTTACGGATAATTATTCCATTCTTGATGGTTTTGGAAAACTTGTCATCACGGTGACCGGCGCAGGGCCTCATTCGGTATCTGTTTATTTCAATTACGATCTCGATTATTCGATCAACAATGTCCTGAATGAAACCGGAACAAGTAACGGAACCGCCCCGGCCGGCCTTTCCTGGGAAATTGATGAAATCGGCTGGGGTTCCGCCAAGAAGACAGGGACTGCCAACGTATTGTACACTGGTGATATTTTTGATAATTTTTTCGACTCCGGCGTCACTTTTCCACCATCTTCTTACTTTGATAATGAAATATTTTTTGACCGGTTTCCTTTGCCGGATGGGCAGTATTTAGTTCCCCCTGTTGAAGATACGGCCCTGGGGCAAAGTTGGGATTTTGAACTCCTTGAAGGACAAACTGCCGTCATATCCTTTACCGCCGGGGCAACCGCACCTGCCGGATTTTATCTTGTCCAGCAAGATCCTGATACGGGAACCAATACCTATCTGACGAGTTCGCTTGCTTTGGAATCGAACTGTGCCGGAGTCATCGACTGCAACGGCGTATGCAATGGCTCCGCAATTGTTGACGATTGCGGCGTCTGCGGCGGCGACAACTCAACCTGCCTTGATTGTAACGGCGTTGCCAACGGCACTGCCGTGGTTGACAACTGCGGCACCTGCGACAGCGATCCAATCAATGACTGCGTCCAGGATTGCGCCGGTACCTGGGGTGGTTCCGCAACGACAGACAACTGCGGCACCTGCGACACCAATCCCGCCAATGACTGCGTCCAGGATTGCGCCGGTACCTGGGGTGGTTCCGCAACGGTAGATAACTGCGGTGTCTGTGATACCAATCCAGCCAATGACTGTACCCAGGACTGCAATGGCGTCTTTGGCGGCGCAGCCGTGGTTGATGCCTGCGGCACCTGCGACAGCGATCCGGCCAATGACTGCGTCCAGGATTGCGCCGGTACCTGGGGTGGTTCCGCAACGACAGATAACTGCGGCACCTGCGATACCAATCCGGCCAATGACTGCGTCCAGGACTGCAATGGCACCTGGGGTGGTTCCGCTGTGCTGGATAACTGCGGTGTCTGCGATGGGGACAATTCAACGTGTACGCCAAACGCCATACCCGGAGATTTGAACGATGACGGTATTGTCAATATGGCGGATGTCACAATTCTTACAGGCTTTTTGCGTCATCCCGTCGATGAATGTACAGAATGTGATATCGATGGAGATGGAAGGATTACCATCCTTGATGCACGAAAATTAGTGTTGTTATGGTTGGCGACGAAATCCTCGGCATCGGTTCAAACCAATACGGTAAATCCTGCCGACAAACCCGGCCCCAAAAGAGCTCTTTAAAGGAGACTCTTGTGAAGCCGTTTATTGATATCCGGTAAAAGGTCTGATAATCCGTTTTTCTTAAAACTGCTGTTCCTCCTTCCGCATTGTATGGAGGAACAGCAGTTTATTTCTTGTTTTAACCTGTTTGGGTCCTGTTTCGGTTTCACTTACCGTGACAGTGTCTGCCGCAGGCTGATTCTGGGAAATTATGAGAAAGTTTTTTTTTAAAAATATGTTACAAGTGAGGAAAATAAAATGAAATTCATGAAGTCATTGGGTTGTTGTTCGGTCTTTACCGTGCTTTCGCTGTTAAGCGCTCCGGCAATGGCGGCATCATTGTCATTTACGCCGACAAACTCCGCAATTCTTGCAGACGATGTGTTCGCTGTTGATATCGTCCTGTCAGACATGCGGGATTCAGATACGCTAAGCGCATTTGATTTTGATATCAGCTTTGATTCAAGCGTTTTGTCCTTTGACTCCTACTCCCTGGGGGTCGGCCTGGGAGTAGTTGATGGTATTTCTGCCTGGGACGCAAGTTCCGGCAACTACGCGCCCGGCCTGGTAAACCTCGCCGAGTTTTCACTCATTGGCCTTGACTCGTCCACTGGCGACTCTTTTTTTGCTGATCAATTTACATCCCCGTCAAACTCCATGACCCTGGCCACTCTTTCGTTTCAGGCGATAAATCCCGGCATGAGCGTGCTTTCATTTGCGAATGTCACGCTGGCTGATGAGGCTGGGAATCCTTTTTCCGCAGTTACCGTTGATCCTGTTCCCGAACCGGCCACCATGCTGCTTTTCGGCACAGGCCTGGCCGGTCTTCTCGGAGGGCGCCTGAGGAAGAAAAAGGCATAGGTCCAGCGCACCTGTCTTTGTCGAACAAACAGCGGAAAAAACGCATTTTTTGACATAAATGAGGAAACACAATGTATGTACCCAAAAAAATAATGTTGCGGTGCAACTCCGTCATCATTCCGACCCTGATGTTTTTTTTCGGTTTCACTCCTGTTGCGCAGGCTGAGGAACGCGCGGTAATCGTCGGGTTTCACGACACCCCCGGGATACAAGAGGAAACTCTTTTGCGGGGGCATGGCGGAGGGGTCAAACGCAAATTTCGTCATCTCAAAGCGTTTGCGGCAACCCTTAGCGATGAGGACATGGTCAGACTCCGCAAAAATCCAAAAGTGAAATATATTGTCGAGGATACGGTGTATTCGACGATTGAGCCCTTGGATGCCTCGGCTGATCCTGTTGAATACCTGAATTCATGGGGAGTAGAGCATATAGGCAGCAAGACGGCCCACTCCGACAATATCACGGGAGAGAGAGTGCGCGTTGCCGTTCTCGATAGCGGCATCGACTATACCCACCCGGAACTTGCTGATAATTATCAGGGCGGATGGGACTTTGTCTTTAATGATAATGATCCCTTTGACGACAGCTGGAACAGTCATGGGACCCATGTGGCCGGTGTCATCGCCGCTGCCGCCGACGGCAGCGGGGTTGTCGGCGTGGCGCCCAGTGCCGCACTCTATGGCATCAAGGTATTGGATGGCGCCGGTTTCGGCCTTTTAAGCTGGATCATCGCCGGTATCGACTGGGCTGTTGAAAATGATATCGATATCGTCAACATCAGTATTGGCGGCCCTCATTCGGCCGCTCTTCAGGATGCCTGCGAAACGGCCTATAATGCCGGAGTCCTGCTTGTGGCCGCGGCAGGCAATGGCAGCACCATTACCTATCCGGCCGCCTATGATTCCGTTATTGCCGTGACGGGCACGGATAAGGCGGATCAAAAGGGCTGGTTTGCCTCGACAGGACCGCAGATTGAACTGGCTGCCCCGGGAGTCGCCATCAACTCAACCACCGCCGACAACACCTATGCGGAATTAAGCGGCACCTCGCAAGCGGCACCGCATGTTTCAGGAACAGCCGCTCTTCTTCTTTCCTCAGGGGTGGATGATATAAATGCAGATGGCATCATCAACAATCTCGATGTCCGCCGGCAGTTGCAGCAAAGCGCTCGGGATTTGGGAGATGCCGGCCGGGATGAAGTTTTCGGCTTTGGCCTCGTCAGTGTGGAAGCCGCCCTGGAAAACAATGATGAGGTTGAAGGCCCCTTCCTGGAGTTCGAGCTGACAAAAGACGGCAAATACGGGTGTAACAAGAACATCGTCAGTCTTTCCGGAGATATGTACCAGGTTTCCATCAGGAACATCTCTCTGCGTGGTGTTCACATTGCCGTTTGGGAGGGAAGGACAAGAAGAAGTGATCTTTCGGAAATGGTGCATTTTCAACGGCAGTCACCAGAGGAGGATGTGACCTTTTTTCTTGATGCGAGCGACACGGCATTCGACATCGTTTTTCAACCCATCGGCAAACCCGGCGCTTCAGCAAGAGTTCGCATCGATAAAGCAAGCAGCCTCTAATAAAATTTCAGCCTGATCGCATCTCACACCCTTGATGTGTCCCCAAAGGACTGTGCGGGCTGTCTGACGAATTGTGAAAAAACATGCAAACAAAAACAAATATCACGACGTTTACCCTGGCTACATGTTGGGTTATTTCCCTTCTGTTCTGTTGCACCGGTTTGGGTCGTGCGGATTCCGCGGAAAAGACGGATCGCGGCAAAATCGTTGCCAAGGTCAACGGACAGCCGATCGGCGAAGACCGATTGACCTTGGAAGTAACCAGGGATCTTGAAAAATATAACAAGTTCGGCATGAAAAAAGCCGCGCCTGAATTGATAAAAACCCTGAACAAACAGGCCCTGGAACGAATTATCGATAACGAAGTTCTCTCCCAGGCAATCAGCAAATATGAGATGCCGGACATTGAGCAGAAGGCTCTTCAGGAATTTAATGACCTGAAAAAGCACTATGATACGCAGGAGAGGTTCGACGGGTATCTCAAATCCCGTCAAATGACTGAACAGAGCATGTTGGCTTCATTGCAGAACAAAACAATGATCACCACCTACATGGAAAAACAAGGGATATTGCACTTTGATCCACCGGAAGAAGAGGTTCTTGCCTTTTACGAACACAACAAGGAAAACTTCAAAAAAAAGGAACGTGTGAATGTGCAACATATTCTGGTGCAGGTAAAGGATGACGCGAAACAGCCGGAAAGAGATGCTGCTCTGCAAAAAATAAATGATATCAAGCAAAAAATTCAGGCAGGTGCGGATTTTGGCGCATTAGCTGAAGAATACTCTGATTGCCTCATGTCGAAACAGCAAGGTGGTCAACTTGGTTTCATCGAGAAGGGGTTCATGCCCCCGGAGTTTGATGAAATTGCTTTCAGCAGTGAGCAGGGCACAACGAGCAAGGTATTTCAAACCGGATTCGGTTATCATCTCTTACAGGTGCTTGCCAAGGAACCTTCCGGCTATCTCCCGATTGATCAGGCGCGCCCTTTTATAAAAAAGTTTCTCGAAGAAAAACATATCGGCAAAATGCGGCTGGAGCACATAAAAGAGTTGAGAAAAAAGGCTGATGTCGAAATATATCTCAACTAACGCATTTTCCCGCAAAAGGTCCCGGGAAGGATAAAATCTTCATAGCACAACCGGCAATTTCCGGTGACACTTCAACATTTGCAAGGAGATACGAAATGAAGAAAAAAATGAAGTTACTGACACGTATAACTCTTGCCCTTTTCGCAATCATCCTGATTTTTTTCCCTGATGATGCCGGGGCATGGGGTTCGTCACGAGATTCCTGGAGTGACGGCATGCAAGGCGATTGGGACGACTCGGCAACTGAGGCTGACTGCCGCGCATGCCACGGTGATCTTGCCCGTTTTCCCCGGCTCCAGTATGAAAACCCGGACAAACACCACTTACTGATCGGGCAGACCATCCCGCCGGCAAGCATTGTCCCTTACGAAACCGGCGGTAACACCTATGAGTGTTTGTCATGTCATGCCGTCGAGCAGACTGATGATGACTCGGCCTACCAGGTTACCATTGAACGGAACTGCCTCAATTGCCATCCAGCCGACACGGTGACCGGCAGCCCGAGAAGCAACAATCTTCATCATGATCTGCCGAACTATCGTTGCAGCGATTGCCATCGAGGGGGCCATTAACCCATGGTCCTCGCTTTATGCGAAAAAAAGAGCGTCTCGGTTCCGTAAGGTTCCGATGATTTTTGCCGGCCATTATTTCAGTCTGACGCAGATGATCGGGTTGAATGTTGCGTTCCATTACTTTCATTTCAACCCGGTCTAAAAACATCTTTCCGCATCTTGCCGCCTCTTCGGCGATTTTCTCTATCACGAGCCACAACCGATACTTCCTGCCGAAACCGACCATCTGTTTTTTCCCGTCCCCTGATCAGCCTGAAAACCGTTAAAACGGCTCCAGATCAGCATGCCGGGAAACGATTTTTCCCGTTGCTCACGTTACGGCACCAAGAAACCAAACCGTCGTCATCCCCTCCTTCCGCATTTTTTTTCACATTCCAGGGAACCTTTTTTTTCATTTCATCGTTGAAACTTAAAATAAGACAAACATGACCGCCATCCGGAAGAAGTTGCGGGTTGGAGCGGTCTGACGATTGCGCTCCGGAAATCCCGGGGAAGGAAAGAGCGGGGGTTCTTCCTTCCCCGGACCGGGCGCATGCTTTCGGGCAGACCAGTTGAAATCAATCATCGTGGTATGCCGACCGGCATTTTCCCGCCGGCCACTCCTCTACGTGTCGATAATCGGTCATTCCTGAACGTTGATATCCGATTTGTGCTCGGGCACAACTTCCGAATCGTTGGCACGTGTACGATTTTTTTTGTTTTTCACCCTGTCTTTGAAGAAATACCCCAGACAGGCAACAGCAACAATGCCGGCGGACATCCTGACCAGTGTTGCCGCAAGCGCCGTGGTTCCGCCGATGGTTCGGCTAAACACGCCCGGTTTGAACCCGCCCCTCTGTCGCATTTTCACAGCTTCCTCCCTGCGCCATCTTTTTCTTCCATTCCTTATTATTTTTCCAGAGGCGATCCCCGGCTACCTTCCCTGCTCCTTGTCCCACAGCGGCAGCGTTGTCACCGCCCAGTTCAGGCCCGATCCCGTTTCTTCCTGCCACTCGAAGGGATCACGCTCCCCGAACAGACCCGGCTTGAGCTTGAAGTCGGCGTTCCACTCTCCTTCGCCGTCCATAATCCATTCAGGGTCCAGCAGGACATCGCCGAATCTCGTGTGCAGGTAGAAAACCCGCATTTCCAGATAGTCGAATTCCCCCTTTGGAACAGTGAAAACCGCCTCATTGTGCGTTTTATCCTTCGGCTCCCACCAGGAGAGACCACCTGGGACGATGCGCTGATGCGCGACCGGTTGCCGGGAGTCGATCCGGCCGTAGGCAACAACCAAACCGTCAGGTTCTGTCTTTGTCAATTTCTCGTCAGCCGCGCCAGGGGAAGGGGCGCTGGAAAGTTTCACGGCTCGCACGTTGAACCAGAACGCCGGCACGTATATCCTGCGGCTGGTTTGGTTTATTGCCGTGATGCGGACGCGGATCAGAAGCATTCCATCCTGTTCCGCAATATTCTCCAGGCTCGTGGCAAGTTCAAGAGCAGTCGGCTCCCGGCTCGGCTTGATAATATCCTTGAACACGAACTGGTAGGTGCCGGACAAGGCGACGAACACCACCACAAGAAGCTGAATCCAATCACGTGTGTTCTTCCAACCAGGATCTGAAGTCGTCGTTTCTTTACTTGCCACGTCTGCATCCTTTTTTGTAACTATCCAGCTTGGGACGAAAATTGCTCAAACCGCCCCGGTGCTGTAACTATTCAGCAGTGCCGCAGATGCGCCGGTAAGCGCAGACTCCGAGAGAGGCCTGGCCGCTATACACTGGGTATGCGGGCAGGCCGATGACAAAGCAGATGCGGTGCTGCTGGATAGTTACCCCTTTTTTTTCTTAAAAAAGTGTCAAATGAGCGGGAGGCTTTTCCGGCGGAATACGATCGCTGAAAGTAAGTAACCACCGGCAAAGCCGGTGGCTTTAAACACCGTGGACCGCTCAAAGCGGTATGTTTAAAAGATTATCTGACCACCATTCGGTGGTCATAACCAGCGTCAACCTTGCTTAAATAACGATAATTGCTCGATACGCTGGTCTTCCTTTTCTTGCTTTTTGATATAGTTCCGGACGACCTCTTCATCGGCGCCTACTGTTGACACAAAATATCCTCGTGCCCAGAAATGCATTCCGTTGAAATTCTTCCGCTGTCCAAGGTAAATCCGAGCGATGTGAATTGCACTTTTCCCCTTTATGTATCCAACTACTTGTGCTACCGAATATTTCGGTGGTATCGATATCAGCATGTGGACATGATCTGGGAGCAAATGCCCTTCCACCACCTTGCTCTCCTTCTGACGAGCAAGTTCATGAAAAACCTCCCCCAGATTCTTCCGTAGTTGCCCATAAAGTACTTTCCGCCGGCATTTCGGTATCCATACCACATGGTACTTGCAATCCCACCTCGTGTGACTTAAAGATTGTATGTCGTTCATCGAAACCTCCATTCTCGTGACTTTGAGCGGTCCACGAGTTTGGAGGCTTCGATATTATTCCGGAACTGTCAAACTTTTGTTGTCCCCCGGCAAAGCCGGGGGTTTACCTAAAGGAAATTATCCGACGATTCTAACTCATATTATCATCCAGGATGTTTTTATCCAGCTTTTTTGCCGGCTGAAAAATATTTTCTTGAACTGTCCCGTTCTTTCCGGTGTGTTCCGCCAAGGGCAACGATCGGCGGCTCGAGAGCCGTCAGGGCTGCAAAAAATTCTCCCCTGGCATAATGCGGCCGATCAGATTAAAATCAACGATCACCTTTACGATTCGCCAAAACACCCCGGAAATCCAGCCGACCATGACAACCGATCCAAACCCGGAACTGCAACTTGCCGACGATTTTGTCCGGCATACTGCCTGCAATGTCTTCCTGACCGGCAAGGCCGGCACCGGCAAGACCACCTTTCTCCACAATCTGAAAAAAAACACCGGCAAACGCATGATAGTCACCGCGCCCACCGGGGTTGCGGCCATCAACGCCGGCGGGGTCACCCTGCATTCGTTTTTCCAGATGCCCTTTGGTCCGTATGTACCGGGAGGCGAAATCAACGACCAGCGCAATCAGCGCAAATTCAACAAGGAAAAAATCAACATCATCAAGAGCCTCGATCTGCTGGTGATCGACGAAATAAGCATGGTGCGGGCCGATCTGCTCGATGGGGTGGACATGGTGCTGCGCCGCTACCGCCGCGGCAACCTGCCCTTCGGCGGCGTGCAGCTGCTGATGATCGGCGACCTGCAGCAGCTTGCGCCGGTGGTCAAGGAGAGCGACCGGCAGATACTGCGCGATCATTATGAATCAATCTACTTTTTCAGCAGCAATGCCTTGCGGCAAACCGAGCTGATATCCATTGAGCTGCAACATGTTTACCGCCAGTCGGATCTCCGGTTCATTAAACTGCTCAACCGGGTGCGGGACAACAACCTTGACGAGGACTCGCTGCGGGAGCTCAACCGCCGCTACATCCCGAATTTTGTTCCGGCTGAAGACGAAGGCTACATCACGCTCGGCACCCACAATCGCGGGGTTGACGCCATCAACGAAACCAGAATGCGGGCCTTGCCGGCCAAGCTGCACCGTTTCAGCGCCGAGGTGGAAGGCGAGTTTCCCGAATACGCCTATCCGACCCCGGCCCTGCTCGAACTCAAGGTTGGCGCCCAGGTCATGTTCATGCGTAACGATGCGTCGCGCGACAAGCTCTATTTTAACGGGAAGATCGGCACAATAACCCGGATCGCGGGCAAAACGGTGTTCGTCAAATGCCCTGACGACAAAAAGGAAATCATGGTTGAACCGGCGACCTGGGATAATATCAAGTACACGGTCGACAGCCTGACCAGGGAAATCACGGAAAACAAAATCGGCAAATTCGTTCAATATCCGCTGAAACCGGCGTGGGCCATCACCATTCACAAAAGCCAGGGGCTCACCTTTGACAAGGCGGTCATTGACGCGGCCGCCTCCTTTGCCCATGGCCAGGTTTATGTGGGCCTGAGCCGTTGCAGAACCTTTGAAGGCATGGTGCTCAGTTCGCCTCTTTCCATGCAGTCGGTCAAAAGCGACGGTACGGTGCTCTCTTTTGTCAAAAAGGCGTTCCAAAAGCCGCCCTCGCCCGAACTCCTGCTTGCGGAAAAAATCCGCAGCCAGCAGCGGCTGCTGCTGGATTGCTTTGATTTTGACCAGCTGCGTTTTCGCCTGAACCGTCTGCTGCGGGTGGTGCTCGGCAACGAACGGCTGATCACGGTGACCGGCATCAATGATATCCGGGAAATGGAAAAAAGCGGGGTACGTGAGATCTGCGTGGTCGGCGAAAATTTCAAACGGCAATTGCTCGGTCTTTTTGCCCCTGACACCCTGCCCGAGTCGAACAGTCACATTCTTGAACGAATCGGCAAGGCATCACGCTATTTTCAGGAAAAAATCGAAACCATTCTCCGGGAAAATCTCCGGGCCCTGCGGGTGGAGACGGACAACAAGGACATAAAAAAACAAATCCACACCGCCCTCCATGAACTGAACCGGGAAGTGCTGATAAAAACGGCTGGGGTGAAGAGTTGTGAAAACGGCTTTTCCCCGGACCGCTACCGGCGCGCCCTGTCCGCCGCTGAAATCGACTGTGCGCCGGACAAGGAAAGAAAAGCCGTTCAGGAGGAATACACCGCCGCCGATGTCGCGCATCCCGAGTTGTACCAGGCCATAAAGGACTGGCGGGCGCAAACGGCAGCCAAAGAGGGGCTGCCCCATTACCGGATTTTGCACCAAAGCATCCTGATCCAGATTGCGGTCAGTCTGCCGGACACCCCCGGGGATCTGAAGAACATCAAGGGAATCGGCCCACGCACCCTGGAAAAATACGGTACGGAGCTGGTGGAGCTGGTTGCGGACTACCGCAGGAAACACAGGATTCGCGAGGTGGTTCTGCCTGCACCCAAAGCCCTGGGGGAGCAGGGGCGCGCCGAAAAAGAAAAAGCGCCGCCCGCCACGACCCGGCACGTCAGTTTCGTGCTGTTTCAGGATGGTTTATCGATTGAGCAGATCGCCGAACAACGCGGTCTGGCACAATCAACCATTGCCGGACACCTGGCCCATTTCGTCGAAACCGGCGAGCTGGAAATCGGCACCCTGCTGTTGCCGGAAAAGCAACGGGCCATTGCCGAAAAACTGGCGACAATGAAAAACAGCCCGACCAAAGAGATAATAACCGCCCTCGGCGACGACTCTTCCTACAACGACATCAAACTGGTGCAGGCCCACCTGAAATTTCACGGGAGATGAGTTGCAACTCCCGGCGAACGCTCCTCCATTTTCAGGGAAAGGGTTATCCGTTTTCGCGGGATATCGATTTCCATGACGCGAACCAGCAGCTGTTGGCCGATTTTAACGATTTCCGCCGGGTCCTTGACAAAGCGGTCCGCCAGTTGACTGATGTGGACAAGACCATCCTGATGCACCCCGATGTCGACAAAGGCGCCGAATCGGGTGACATTGGTGACGATTCCCGGCAGCCGCATTTCCGGATACAGGTCCTCAATGGCATTGACGCCTTCAGCGAACTGAAAGACGGTGAACGCCTTGCGCGGGTCACGGCCCGGTTTGGCAAGTTCCGCCATGATGTCGTGCAAGGTCGGCAGCCCAACCGCATCGGAGAGGTATTTTTCCAGATTGATTTTTTCCCTGGCCGCTGCATTGCCGATCAGTTCGGCAACCGAGCAGCCCAGATCCCGCGCCATCTGCCCGACGAGGTCGTAGCGTTCCGGATGGACGCCGCTTGCATCAAGGGGATTTTTCGCCCCTCTGATGCGCAGAAATCCGGCGCACTGTTCATAGGCCTTCGGCCCCAGACGGGGGACTTTCCTGAGTTGTTGCCGCTCGGTGAAAGGGCCGTTTTCCTGCCGGTAGTGCACGATATTTTTTGCCGGTCCCGGACCAAGGCCGGAGACAAAGGTGAGAAGCTGAACGCTTGCCGTGTTGACCTCCACGCCGACACTGTTGACGCAGCTTTCGACGACGTCCTCCAGACTTTTTTTGAGTTCCGCCTGGTCGACATCGTGCTGGTACTGTCCCACCCCGATGGACTTGGGATCTATCTTCACCAGTTCCGCCAGCGGGTCCTGCAAACGGCGACCGATGGATATGGCGCCGCGAATCGTCACATCAAGCCCGGGGAATTCCTCCCGGGCCGCATCCGAGGCTGAATAGATGGAAGCGCCGCTTTCATTCACCATGGTAATGACGATATCCGGCGCAAGATTCAGGCTGCGGACAAAGGCCTCTGTTTCGCGGCCGGCGGTGCCGCTGCCGATGGCAATGGCTTGCACCTGGTAAGTCGCGCAGAGTTGACGGATTGTCTCCCCGGCCTGGCGCAGTTTTTCTCCGCCATGGGTAGGATAAATGGTCGCATGCTGGAGGAGCGTGCCCTGCCCGTCAAGGCAGACCAGCTTGGCGCCTGTCCTGAACCCCGGGTCAAGGGCCAGTAAACGTTTCTCGCCCAGGGGCGAGGCAAGCAAAAGTTCCCGGAGATTCTCGGCAAAAACGGCGATAGCTTCGGCGTCGGCCCGGGCTTTCAGGTTGGTGCGCAGTTCATTTTCCAGCGATGGCGCAAGCAACCGTTTATAGCTGTCCTCCACCGCCAGGGCCACCTGCCGGCCGGCAGCATCCTGCTGTTTACTGAATTTTTTCAGTAAATATCCGACCCCTTTTTCCTCGGGAGGGCGGATGGCCAGGGTGAGTATTTTTTCGCGCTCGCCCCGCAGCATGGCGAGCAACCGGTGACTCGGCACCTTGGCCGCCGGTTCCTGCCAGTCAAAATAGTCCTTGAACTTCGCCCCGTTTTCCTCGTTCTTTTTCACCAGCCTTGACTGAATGATGCTTTCCTTGGCAAAAAATTGGCGCAAAACCGTTCGCACCTCGGCATCTTCACTGACCCATTCAGCAATAATGTCCCGGCTGCCCGCCAGGGCATCGTCTTCGTTGGCGCAGCCCTTTTCCGGGTCAACAAAGGACGCCGGGTCGATCCTCTCCCCCTTCTGGGCAAACAAAAGCCCGGCCAGGGGTTCAAGTCCTTTTTCCCTGGCCTGGGTTGCCCGGGTCCGGCGTTTCCGGCGGTGCGGCAGGTAGATGTCTTCCAGGGTGGCAAGATCCCGGGCAAGAGAGATTTTCCGGCTAAGAACATCGGTGAGCAAATCGCGTTCGGCAAGGGAAGCAACAATCGCCTGCCTGCGTTTGTCGAGCTCGGCAAGTTTTTCAATCCGGTCCCGTACCGCGGCGATCTGCGTATCTTCCAGGGACCCGGTTGCCTCTTTGCGGTAGCGGGCAATAAACGGCACGGTCGCGCCCTCTGCCAGCAAAGCGGCAACAGCGGCAACCTGCTGCTCCCGGAGATGCATTTCCCGGGCAATGATTTCATGATGACTCATTTTTGATCCTGATAACGAGGTGATGCCGAACGGGCCGGGTTTCAGGGCTCGGCAAAAAGGGAACGCACGGTTTCCGGAATCTTCCCCTTCGGCATCAGGCGGTTGTTTTCTCCCAGCTCATAGAGTCCGAACCATTCCTCCGGGTCGTTCTCTTCATGGTGGGTGAGGTCTTCGGCGTGTTCACCGCTTTTCCACCATTCATCGTGCAGTTCAAAAAAGACCAGCCCGCAGAATTTCTCCCGGCCCGCTGCTGTCCGCACGTCCCGCCAGATGGAGCGGAAGACCGCCGGGACATCCTCGATCCGATGCCCGCCGAATCCGGGTACCCAGGCTTTCGGGGCAATGGGCGAGGTCGAAAGACCGACCTGGGTGATGAAAACCGGCTTTGCCGTCATCCGGGCCAGGTCTTCGAGATAGCCCTGATAGGTGGTTTTCGTCACGGAGCCGGGCGGCGAGGTGACGACCCCCCGTGCATAGGTGTAGATGTTGAGGCAGACGAGATCCCCCATGTCCGGCACCAGAACGCTTTTTTTCTCCACCTCCAGATCGGGACGGTCGGCAACCGGGCCGATGTGGGTCCAGCTCGTGTGCGAGTAAAGGTGGCGGCGGCCGTAGCGCGTCAGTTCATAATCAATGGCCCCGTCGATCAGACGGGAAAGGGCGACCTCGGTGGGGGTGCGATTTGTCACCACCACATGCTTGCCCCGGTACTCGCGCACCTCGGGATGACGGCTGTCGGTGCGGGCCACCGCTGCCGCCTCCAGTTCATCACCCACGGAAAAGAGAACCAGGCGGTCCGGCCGGCCAACCGCATAGGTGTGATCAATGACATCCTTGATCTGGGCCAGGGTACGCTGCTGGAATTCCTCGGCCAGAAAATCCTCTTCGCAGCAGTGCACCCAGATATCCTGGCCGTAAAGGAGATCGGTCTTGTCAAGCTCGGCAAAGAAACCGGCCGGCATGTGCAGCGGAAAGAGATGAAGATAATTGACCCCGAGTTCGCGGATGCGGGCAAAATGATCCCGGTAACGGCCGTCATTCCCTGGGTTTGCGCCACTGAGCGGCGTTTTGTCGCCGGGCAGGAAGGGGGAGTAGCCGATGCCCCGGAAAAAGACGGGTTTCCCCGTTGTCTGATCAACAACGGAGCTGCCGCGGACGACGAACCGCTGCGGCTCAGGGGTTGTTGCGTGGATGACCGCTGTCTTCCCGTTAGTATCCGGGGAAGCGCAGGACGCGAGTCCGACGGTTGCGGCAAGAACAAAAGCAATCAATGAAAAAACAAACGATTTTTGGGGCATGGTCATTGTTTTGCGAGGTTGTGGCGCACGGCATCAACCGCCCTGCCTGTGCACCGTGACATTGAACTCTTCGATCTGCACGGCCGCATCCTTCCCTTCGCCGAAGAGATGAAAGGAAAAGGCCTGCCGCGCCTCCGGATTGTCGAAATCAAAGGCTATTTCCGTCACCTCGCCGGCGTGAAGCAGCGGAAAGGGCGGATAGGAGATACTGGTAATAAGATGCTCAAACTGACGAAGATTCAGTTTGAGCTGGATTCCCTCGTCACCGGCCTTGACCGCCTTGATTTTCATCGACACATGAATCTTGGAGTTTTCGGGAAAATCAAGGTACTGGGCGCCGATGAGATTTTCCGACCACTCATTGACGACTTTTTCCGGCAGCGGACGGATTTCGCCGTTGGCAAAGCGCATCTCCCGGCTCAGCTCTCCGGCAATCAGCTTGTCGTCCAAAACCACCGCCCGGGCAAAGAAAAAAGAGGAACCGTGTTCCTTGTACAGCTCAAAAGGTCCGGGGGGAAAGCCGAGCATGGAGTCGGCTTTTGTCACCTGACAGGTATCGGAATTCCACCCGCATTCATAAAGCAGGTTGTCCTTGGTGTGCCAGCGGAGTTTGCCGGCGGTATAGGCGACCATTTCCCTGGACTCGGCATAATCGCGGAAAAAGCTTCTGCCGATATTCGTTGGGGGCTGGGGCAGCCCCAGATAGTCGATAATCGAGGCGCTGATATCGACCAGGCCGAAGGTGCCTTTTTTAAGACGCGGCAGTTGCTCCTGTTCCGGGGCCATGACGATGCCGGTGCCCCAGCTGCATATCCATTCTGCGATCTCCGAGCCATGGGATTCATCCGATGTCACGATAACCAGGGTATCATCCAGGACCCCGTCCGCGACAATTCCCTTGATAAATCCGGAAACGGACTCATCGAGCATCATGACCGCGGCATCAATCCGTTTCGGATATTTTTTACTGATGGCCTCGGAAACCGGGGCGCAGGGATGATGGGTGCCGACGGTGAGCAGCGTCAGCATCCAGGGCTCTTCTGCCGCCTGCAGGCCGGCGATATAGCGGCGCGCCCCCTTGAAAAAGGCCGGATCGCTTATCCCCCACTCAAAGGGATAGGGGTCAGGCTCGGTGAACCATTCCGAACCGTGGACATGCTGGAAACCCATTATCGGCATGACCCGGTCCTTGCTCATGAACGTAAGGCCCGCACCCTGCAGGTAATGGGTGCTCCAGCCGTTGGCGGCAAGCCAGGCCGGCAGACAGTTTTTGGCGCGTTCCGAACCGGCAACGAGCTCGAATGCCTTGGGGGTTTTCAGTGACAGTTTGCTGAAATCGCCGCAGAGAATGGCATAGAGGCCGCGAATGGTCTGGGCGCTGTGGGCGACAAAATCGGGAATCAGCATGGCATTGGCGGTGCTGTCGACCAGACCCTGCATGACAAGGGCCTGGGCGTCGACCCCCATCGCCTTGCGAATTTCCGGATGATAAAGACCGGGAACGCCTTCCATGACAACGATGAGCACGTTTTTCGCCCGGCCTTTGCCGAGCAGGGGGGTGCCCTGCAGATCAAGCTTGCGCACCCCTTCCGGCAGATCCGCCTCGGTGAAAACCGGCATATCGGGACGGAACACCATGGCAATGGCGTCGCCGCTGAACCAGTGGAGCGGATTGTAACGGGCGGCAATGCTGCTGTCGGCATATTTGCGGTCCAGCAGGGAATGCCCGGCGAAGAAGAGCAGAGCAAGAAGCGTCCCATTGCGAAAGAGGCGCCACCCGGGCCGGGAAACCGGGAAAATACTCACCAGCAGGACTGCGGCCAGCATCGTTCCCTCCTTCAAGGGAGAAGCAACGTTGAACCCGGCGGTGGAATTTTTCACGAATTCCGGATCAATGAGGTAATGCATGTCCTGCCAGGAGGGAAAACGCTGCATGGCGGCAAACAATTCAAGTGCTGCGACCTGAAACACTGCCCAGAGCAGCACCAGGATAACCCGCATCCACTGGGGGAAGAGCAAAGCGAACAGCCACACCAACAAGCCCAGGCCGCAATCGGATAGCAGACCGACGGGCTGCGTGAAGCCCTGATCCAGTAAACGCCACAAAACCGGCAGAAAAAAGGGAACAGCCGAAAGAAACAGAAAGAATTGTTTTTTCAAGAGAGGGTGAAAATAACCTGGTTGATGGAATTGGTTGTTTTCCGCTCGTACAGACAACGGAGAAGGAAAAGGTCAAACCAAGAAGAGGAGTTCAAAAAAATACAAAGATCATATATAACAAAAGAGTATTTTTACTGTCAAGGCCTTTTCAAAAGCCCCATCTTTCTCCGCCGGCCGACGGAGAGCCTCCGTCGGAAAGTCGGTTCTCCATCTTCGTGACTGACGACCACGGCTTGAGCGGATTCATCTGATGATGAAATCATTAAAAACTGTACTTTCAATCCATTCTTGATTAGATTATGAAAAAATTATCCGCTTAATTTAATAGACACCGCATCCCACATGACACAAATCTTGGTCCCGGATCAAGCAGTCTGTTCGCAAAAATTACAGGACAGGCTTTCCCACCTCATAACGTACAATCCCAACACCATTATTATCACCAACAAGGCGGGAAAGGTCGAGTACGTCAACGAAGTTTTTACTTCAATAACCGGTTACCTCGACACGGAGGTACTGGGACAGCATGTCGAAAGCCTCAATCTCCATGATCTGGCCAGCTTGCGCACCCTCTCCTGGCATGCGGTCTGCCGGGGAGAAATATGGGAAGGGGAAATCACCAGTTACAAAAAAAACGGCAGCCGATTTTTCGAACAGACTTTTGTTCTTCCCCTGACCGATGACGACGACAATATCTGCTGGATATGTTTCATCAAACGTGACATCAGTGAAAGAAAACGGTATGAAAGGAATCTCCTCGCCCTTACCCAGACCCTGGAAACCCAGCTCAAAGAGCAGAAGGCCACGGAAATAGAACTGGAGACGGTCAACCGCCAGAACGAGCTCATCCTCAATTCGGTGGCTGAAGGAATTTTCGGAGTCGACATAGAAGGCAGCATCACCTTTTTAAATGCCTCGGCGGAAAATCTGACCGGATACAGAAGCGAAGAGCTGTTCGGACGGCCGTATCATATTTTCTTCCGCCGGTCCAGCGACACCGGCTGCCGGCATGCGCCATCGCTCTGCCCTGTTTTTGCTTCTTTCCACGACGGCAGATTTCACCAGAGCGGCCATGAAATTTTTTCGCGTCAAGACGGATCGGATTTTCCCGTGCATCTTGCCTGTGCCCCGATTATCGAAGATAAAACCGTTATCGGCGCCGTCGTGCTTTTCAAGGATATCACGGAAGAAGTACGTATCCAGAAACAAAAGGAAAAAGCCGAACAGGAGTTGCGCGAACTGACGGCCACCCTGGATCAAAGGGTGCAGAAACGGACCGCCCAGTTGAATACGGCAAACCAGAGCCTGATCAATACCCTGGATCTGCTGCAGCGCACCCAGAACCAGCTGGTTCAATCGGAAAAAATGGCATCTCTCGGAGAGCTTGTCGCCGGCATTGCCCATGAAATAAATACCCCGGTGGGTATTGCCTATACCGCCTCCACTCATCTGGAAAAAGAAACGCATAAAATGGCTGCCCTCTATCAGGCAGGGGACATGAAACGGTCGAATCTGGAGGAGTACATGAATGTCTGCCTGGAATCGACCTCCTTGTTGCAATCCAACCTTACCCGCGCCGGAGAATTGATCCGCAGCTTCAAGCAGGTGGCCATCGACCAGTCCGGGGAAGCAATACGTAATTTCAACATCAGGCAGTATGTCAATGAAGTGCTGCTCAGCCTGCGGCCGATCCTGAAGAAAACAAGACATACGATACAATTGACCTGCGATGAGAATATCATCCTGCGCAGCTACCCGGGCGCCGTGTCACAGATAGTGACAAATCTCATCACCAATTCCATTAACCATGGCTTCGACGAAAACGTGTCCGGCACCATCACGCTGGATTTTTCCCTGAATAACGCAACCCTTACCTTTGTCTACCACGACGACGGCAAAGGAATCGCCCTGGGTGATCTGCAGCATATTTTCGACCCTTTTTTCACCACAAATCGCAGCAGAGGAGGAAGCGGCCTCGGCCTGCATATCATCTACAACATCATCACCCAAAAATTAAACGGGACTATAACCTGCCAAAGCGCTCCGGAAGAAGGAACTTCCTTTACCATTCTTCTGCCGACGGTGTAATTGCATTTCACAAAGAGAACCTGACAGGAGGATATGAAAGATGACAAATGACGATCTTGTTTTCAGCGATGAACAGGCAACAGCCCCTTCCAATGGCGGCCATCTCACAGACCGATGCTGGAAGGTGCTGATTGTTGACGACGACCAGGAGGTACACAGCATCACCACCCTGGTGTTGAGGAATTTCACCTATGACGGGAAAAAACTTCTCTTTCTTCACGCATACAGCGCGGCTGAGGCAAAAAAACTGATTGAACAACACCAGGACACCGCGGTAATCCTGCTCGATGTGGTCATGGAAAGCCATGATGCCGGTCTTCTTCTGGTCGAATACGTGCGCAAGACGCGAAACAATCCCTTTGTCCGCATCATCCTCCGCACCGGCCAACCCGGACAGGCGCCCGAGGAAAGTGTCATCATCGAGTACGACATCAATGATTACAAGGAAAAAACCGAGCTGTCCTCCCAGAAGCTTTTTACCGTCATGGTCTCCTCGCTCCGCACCTATCGCGACATGCTGATCATCGAGGCAAACCGCAACGGGCTGAAACGAATCATCGACGCCTCGGCCAACCTCTTTGAATTGCGATCACTGAAACAGCTCGCCTCAGGCGTTTTGACCCAGCTCGTCTCCATCATGCACATGGATCCCGATGCCATTGTCTTTGAGACCTCCGGCTTTGCCGTCACCCGCTCGGCAAGGAAGTTCTCTGTCCTTGCCGCCACCGGAAAATTTAACAACCTCACCGAGATAAACGATCAGCACGAATTGCCGGAAAAGGTCTTCCAGGATCTGCAGACGGCCATCATCGAGAAAAGATGCCTTTATTATCCGGATCGCTATGTCGGCTATTTTAAAAGCGAACTCGGAGCCGAGACCGTCATCTACTGCGAAGGCTGGCACGAGCTGAATGAATTGAATCAATCCCTGATTGAAATTTATTGCGCCAATGTCCATATTGCCTTTGAAAACATTCATCTCAACAAAGAAATAGAAGACACCCAGAAGGAAATCATCTATACATTGGGCGAAATCGCCGAGGCCCGTTCTCAGGAAACCGGCTTTCATGTCAAGAGGGTATCGGAATACTGCCGGCTGCTGGCGGAAAAATGCGGGCTCAATCCAACTCAGGTTGAGATTCTGCGCCTCGCCTCCCCCATGCATGATGTGGGCAAGGTAGCGATTCCCGATAATATCCTCAACAATCCCGGCCCTCTGACCCCTGATGAGTTCAGCACCATGAAAAACCATGCGACAATCGGCCATGACATGCTCGGTTCTTCCACCCGGGAAATCATGAAGGCTGCCGCCGTTATTGCAGTGCAGCATCATGAAAAATACAACGGCACCGGATATCCCCGGGGACTTGCGGGAGAAAATATCCATATTTTTGCCAGGATAACCACCATCGCCGATGTCTTTGATGCCCTCTGCAATGACCGGATTTATCGCAAGGCCTATGACCTCCCTGAAATCATTGAATATTTCAAAAAAGAACGGGGAGGACACTTTGATCCGGTCCTGGTTGATGTTTTTCTGACAAACATTGCCGAATTTCTTAAAATAAAAGATACTTTTCGCAGCAGATCAAACTAGATCATACCCTTTAAACGGCACGACACCCTTACCTTATGGCCAGCACAAAAAACACCATCACCCTGTCTCGTTTTTCCCCCGTTTCCCTTCATTTTTCCGGGACGGGGTATCGTATCTTTCTACAGGCGGCAATCTTCTGCCTGCTTTGTCTTTTCCCGCTGCAATCCGCACTCGCCCAGCAGCCCCGGAACGATGCGGCTGAATTATCCGCCGCGCTGAAAGCAATCAAAGAAACCGTGAGTGAGAAAGATCTCACTCAGGTGAAACTCGCCGAAACGGCAAAAAAAACAAATGATCTTTCGGCAGCCGCGAAAACATCGCTCGAAGAACTGCAGGCTGAACTGGCCAAGGTGGATCAGTCCATTGATCTCTTAGGCCAGGAAACAAAAAATGACCCGCCCGAAGTAGCCCGGCAACGCAAACTTCTCCAGCAAAAAAAATCAGGGCTGGAAAAGAAAGTCGCCGAAGTTCGCCTGATCCAGGTCAAAAGCGAGGAACTGCTGGCCGAGATCACCGGCCGTCGCGAAAAACTGTCCGCCCAGCAGTTTTTTCACAGGAGCGCGGATTTCCTGCAACTGATGCAGCAGCTTTACTCCCGGAAAACCGAATGGGCCGGGGATACCGTTTCTTTTCTCCTGCAACACAGCGGACTTGAAACGTTCAGCCCGCTGCATCTCGGCGTCGGCATCTTCCTCCTGATCATTACGTTGCTTTTCGGGTTCTGGAGCAGATGGCGCCTTCTTTCGCAAGCCTCGGCCAAAAAAGAATTCATAAAAATTCTGATGGGCAGCGTTGCCGGTTATTTACCTTTTTTCCTGCCGCTCCTTGTCATCACCCTTTACAGCCAGCTGCTGACGAAAAACAGTGCCTCCTTTACCTATACCGGCCCCCTCGCGTTTGCCTGCACCCTTTTCGTCTTTCAACTCTGGCTGGTACGCTTTTTTTTCAAGCCGATCCTGGACCAGAAGCCCCTGATCAGCCTCCCTGACAAACTCGCATCGGCATTCAGGCGACAATTACGAATAACGGCATTTCTTATTGCCGTGTTGTCCCTTTTACTTGTCGCTCCGGTTGAAGCCGAAACCGGGGCCGCCTATTACTATTTTCTCCGACTGGTCACAGGCACCGCGCTTTGCGCTGTTCTGGCCAGACTCGGCTGGCTTTTTAATAAAATACCCGGCCTGGAAAAAACATCTTTCTGGATACGCAGTATCCTGGCAATCGTCCTGCTGACGGCCATCATTACCGATCTGCTCGGCTTTCATAATATTTCTTTTTATGTGATCAAGGGATTCACCCAAACCGTTGTCCTGGCAGTCCTCTTTTTCTGCACCAGGTACCTTGTCAACAGTGTCTTCAGAAGCCTTTCCTATGGAAAAACCGAATGGTCGCAAAAAGTACGGAAACAGGTTGGCCTTACGGGGAATGAGGTCGGTTCGAATTTCATCTGGATCAATTTTCTGCTCAATTTTCTGCTCCTTATCGCCCTTCTCGTGGCTGTATTGAACACCTGGCTGCAATCATGGACGGCCGCCCCGCAATCAACCCGTTTCATCATGCAGGGGTTTGCCATCGGCGAAACGCAGATAGTTCCCCTTCGCATTCTCATCGGCCTGCTTCTTTTCGCCCTGTTCTGGACCCTTTCCAACTGGGCAAAAACCATGTTGAAAAGATCGATCAGGGAAGATCAACATGTCAGCAAAAGTGCGCGTGATGCCATTGTGACCCTGACAGGCTACCTAGGTATCATAATCGCCGTTTTGCTCGGACTCGCCATGGCCGGGGTCAATTTTACCTCGCTTGCGGTCATTGCCGGCGCCCTGTCGGTGGGAATAGGATTCGGGCTGCAGAACATTGTCAGCAATTTCATATCCGGGCTCATCCTCCTTTTTGAACAACCAATCCGGCGGGGCGACTGGATCGTGGTCGGCAATACGGAAGGGTATGTGAAAAAAATCAGCGTTCGCTCCACCGTGATAACAACCTTTGACAAGGCGGAAGTCATTGTGCCCAACTCCGAATTCATTTCAACCCAGGTAACAAACTGGATGTTTTCCGACAGAAACGGTCGACTGCGGATTCCGGTCGGCGTTGCCTACGGCAGTGATACGGAACTGGTCAAGAAAATCCTCGAGGACATCGCCAACGCCCATCCGGCGGTTATCATCGACGGCTCCGCACCGAAACCGGCCGCCCTGTTCATAAGTTTTGGAGACAGCTCCCTTAATTTCGAGCTGCGTGTTTTCCTGACCGACGTAGATAGCCGATTCAAAACATTAAGCGATATCAACTTTTCCATTGACGCGGCCTTCCGCCAAAATAACATTGAGATTCCATTTCCCCAGAGGGATATTCATATCAAGACCGAAGCCACGCCGTGACAGGCGATTCATTTTCTTGCAGAAGCGTGATCACATCACAACAGCATTTTGAAAAATTTTTCCTAGAAAACAAATTACATGAACAGATCAACCATCCTTATTGCCATTGCCATTGCCGTTATTTCAATCAGCTTGTGGGCCGTTACCAACCAGCCTGAACATGAACCGGCATGGCCTGAACGTATCCAGGGTTTTTCCTTTTCCCCCATGCGTATCGGCCAAAGCGCCGTTACCCATATCCTTCCTTCCGTGGAGGAAATTGATGCCGATCTGCAGCTGCTTGCCGGCAAAACCCATGCCGTGCGCAGCTACACCACTGAAGGAACGCTGGCTGAAATTCCCCGACTGGCCAACAAATACGGACTCAACGTCACCCTCGGCGCGTGGCTTGACGGCGATCTCGGCAAAAACGACAAGGAAATCCGCGATGCCATCAGGATAGCCAGGGAAAACTACCAGAATGTCGTCAGGGTTGTTGTCGGCAACGAATCGATCCTGCGCGGCGATCTGACGGTTGACGAGGTCTCCGAATATCTCGAATGGGCCCGGGATGAGCTGAACGTGCCGGTAAGCACCGCCGAGCCGTGGCATGTCTGGATCAGGTATCCGGAACTTGTCGAACATGTCGATTATATCGCCGTTCATATGCTGCCCTATTGGGAGGGGGTTGACCTCGACCGTGCGGTTGATTACGTCGTCGACCATGTCAATCTGCTGAAAAATACCTTTCCGGACAAGCAGGTCATCATCGGCGAGGTGGGCTGGCCCAGCAACGGCAGGACGCGCATCTCCGCCGTGGCCAGCACCGCCAACCAGGCCGCCTTTCTGCGCCGCTTCCTGGAGAGGGCTCAGCAGGAAAACTATACCTACTATATCATGGAGGCCTTTGACCAGCCCTGGAAACGGGTTTCGGAGGGTTCCGTCGGGGCGTACTGGGGGGTTTACAATGTTGAACGGCAACCGAAATTCCCCTTCACCTCGCCCATTGTCAAAATCCCCGAATGGAGAACTCTTGCCGCCATCTCGGTGGTAATCGCTCTCATCACCTTTGCCCTGCTGCTTATCGACAGCAGGACACTGCGGCCCCGCGGCCGCAGCTTTCTCGCGGTTATCGCCTTTGGCGCGGCAACAGCCGCCGTCTGGATCGTCTACACCTACACACGGCAGTACATGACCCTCGCTTCCGTGCTGGTCGGCATCCTGATGGTGGTGGGTATTGTCGGCGTTGTGGTTATCCTGCTGGCCGAGGCCCATGAATGGGCCGAGGCAACCTGGCTGGCCGAGTGGCGTCGCCCCTTTACCATCCGGAAGCTGCCGAGGGAAAAACTCCCCATGGTATCGGTGCATGTACCGGCCTATAACGAACCGCCGGACATGATGATTGAAACCCTCGATGCCCTTGCCATGATGGATTATCCCCTCTTCGAGGTCATCGTCATTGACAACAACACCAAGGACCCGGCGGTCTGGCAGCCGGTACAGGCTCATTGTGCAAAACTCGGCCCGCGTTTCCGCTTCTTTCATGTGGACCCTCTTGCCGGATTCAAAGCCGGTGCGCTTAATTTCGCACTCAAACATACGTCGCCTGACGCCACCGTCGTAGCAGTCATTGACAGCGATTACATCGTCACGCCGGACTGGCTGCACGATCTGGCCTCCCAGTTCGACAATCAATCCATCGCCATTGTTCAGGCTCCCCAGGATTATCGTGACGACAAGGAAAACCTTTTCAAGGCCATGTGCTATGCCGAATACCAGGGCTTCTTCTATATCGGCATGCAGACCAGAAATGAACGAAATGCCATTATCCAGCACGGCACCATGACAATGGTGCGCAAGTCGGTGCTGGAGGAAGTCGGCGGTTGGGCGGAATGGTGTATAACCGAGGATGCCGAACTGGGTCTGCGCATCTTTGAACGCGGCTATGAAGCCACCTATATTCCCCAGACCTACGGCAAGGGCGTCATGCCCGACACCTTCATCGATTTCAAAAAACAACGTTTCCGCTGGGCCTACGGGGCGGTTCAGATCATGCGGCACCATGCGGCCGCGCTCTTGTTCAAAAAAAATACCTCTCTTACCCGCGGGCAACGGTATCACTTTATTGCCGGCTGGCTGCCATGGATGGCTGACAGCTTGAATCTCATTTTCACCCTGGCCGCCGTCGGCTGGTCCATCGGCATGATATATTTCCCGCTGAAGGTTGATCCGCCGCTGGTGATCCTTTCCGCCATGCCGCTCACCCTGTTTGTTTTCAAGGTGGGGAAAATGATTTATCTCTACCGCACGAGAATAGGGGCAACAGTCGGCCAGACTATCGCCTCGGCCATTGCCGGATTGTCGCTTTCCCATACGATTTCCCAGGCGATCCTCATCGGTTTTGTCACCAAAAGCAAACCCTTTTTCCGCACCCCGAAACAGGCCAAGGCGCATGCCCTGCTCCAGGCCCTGTCCACTGCCAGGGAAGAAGGGTTCATCATGCTTGCCCTCTGGTTGTCCGCGTTTACCGTAGCCTTGCGCCAGGGAACGGAAACCGCGGACCTGCTGATATGGGTTCTGATGCTGCTGGTCCAGTCGATTCCCTACCTGGCATCGGTGATCATGTCGCTTGTCAGCGGATTTTCACGAACCGAAAAGAAGATCATCAGCAGCATTACTTCTTCTCCCGAGGTAACTTCGCAAGAAAATGCCTCTCACCAATGACATGATGGGGGAAAATCTTTGCCTTGCCCGGAACAACCTGATGGGTACCCGGCACTGAAAACAGGAGGATGAGTTTTTTCATCCTTCCTGTTTTTTTGTGGAGAGCCGCGTTTTTCGCAGATGAACTTCTGCTTGACTCACGGCAAACCGCTGTTCCATACTTTAGGGAACTAAAAAAACGAGATGGGATTGATTTCATGCAAAGCTGCAAACCGCGACCTTGCTCCATCCCGCTCATATTTTTTTGTCACTGAGATGCCAACCACCGCTCCTCACTATTTTCAGGGCCTCATTACCGCCGTCAAAGGAAGCGTTGTCGATGTCCGCTTTGACAAGGGCCTGCCGGCGCTGCACGCCAAATTGACCTCGGGCGAGGGCAATTCAGTTGTCCTTGAAGTCGCCACCCATCTGGATGAAGAAAGCGTCCGCGCCATAGCCCTTACGCCAACCGCCGGCCTTGCCAGGGGTGACCGGATCCGTACCGACGGCAGGCCGCTTACCATGCCGGTGGGCGAGGCTTTGCTCGGCAGAATGCTGAACGTCTTCGGAGAGCCGGTTGATTTGAATGGCCCTTTGCCGGACAATCTTGAAAAACGTCCCATCTATTCGCAACCTGTCCCTCTGTCCCGCCACACTGTTCAACCGGAGATATTTGAAACCGGCATCAAAATCATCGACCTCCTCTCCCCTTTGGAAAAGGGTGGAAAAGCGGGCCTCTTCGGCGGGGCCGGGGTCGGCAAGACGGTGCTCATCACCGAAATGATCAACAACATGGTGGGACTTTACGAAGGCGTCAGTCTTTTCTGCGGTATCGGCGAACGATGCCGCGAAGCGGAAGAACTCTACCGGGATATGGAGCAGGCAGGCGTACTGGGCAAGACCGCCATGATCTTCGGTCAGATGAATGAACCGTCAGGCGCCCGTTTCAAGATCGGTCATGCCGCTCTTACCCTGGCCGAATACTTCCGGGACAGCCGAAGGCAGGACGTGCTGCTTTTGATCGACAATATCTTCAGATTCATTCAGGCCGGGTCCGAGGTGTCGGGTTTGATGGGACGCATCCCCTCCCATGTCGGCTATCAGCCCACCCTTGCCACCGAACTGGCCGAACTGGAGGAACGGATCTGTTCCACCACCAGCGGTTCCATCACCTCGGTTCAGGCCGTTTATGTTCCGGCCGATGATTTCACCGATCCCGCCGCCTCCCATACCTTTGCCCACCTTTCCGCCTCCGTTGTTTTATCACGGAAACGTGCCGGCCAGGGTTTTTATCCGGCCGTGGACCCTCTGGCGTCGAATTCAAGCATGTTGACTCCGGATATCGTTTCCGCCAAGCATTATGAGGTGGTGCAGGGGGTCAGGCGGGTACTGGCCGAATATGAGGACCTGAAGGACATTATTGCCATGCTCGGCCTGGAAGAACTTTCCGAAGCCGATCGCCGCACCGTTGCCGTGGCGAGACGGCTGGAACGTTTCTTCTCCCAGCCTTTTTTCACAACCACCCAGTTTACCGGCATGGCCGGCAAACTGGTCCCTCTGGCCCAGACCATTGAAGGCTGTGAGCGTATTTTACAGGGTGACTTTCTTGATGTGCCGGAACAGGCGCTGTATATGATCGGCGCCGTTGATGAGGTGGATCGCGCCAAGTATTCCGGTGCCGGCCGGGCAGATGAAGCAGGCAAAAATCGACACCCGGGAAAAGAATGAACCGTATTTCCCTCGGCATTTATCTGCCCAGCAGAATTTTCCGGCAGATCGAAGGAGTCGGCAAAGTGGTGGCGGAAGGGCTTGAAGGCTATTTCACCCTGCTGCCGCGCCACACGGATTACGTGTCGGTGCTCGTTCCCGGCATCCTCACAGTGGAAGAGCAATCCGGCCGAACCGTCTATTTCGCCGTGGACCACGGCGCACTGATCAAACAGGGGGCAATCGTCAACATCTCCACCAGGAACTGTATCGAAGGAGAGGATTTTTTGTCGCTGGGCAAAATAGTTGAAACCGAATTTTACCAGATAGACGATCTTGAGAAAAAGGCCAGAACAGCCCTTACCGGCCTTGAGCATTCCATGCTCCGCCGTTTTGCGGAACTGAGAAAAACATGATGCGCCACGGAAACGCCGCCCCTGGAACTCATTTATGAAAAAAAAACCGCCCAAAGAACATCTGCCGGAAATCGTAGACAAAAAATGTCTCAAAAAAGAGCGGGCACGGAAAGAAAAACAACGTCCCATTTTTTTCGGCCTCGGCATGTTCGGCATGATCGGCTGGACTGTGGCGATCCCTGCGGTCATCGGCACATTTATCGGCCGCTGGCTGGACGAGCGGCATCTTGGCCGGGACACAGTTTCATGGACCCTGACCTGTCTCTTTGCCGGACTTTTTGTCGGCGGCATTGTTGCCTGGCACTGGATCAAAAAAGAAGGGAGAACGGATTAAGTGCAGATTGTTGACTGGCTCATACTGACCGCCATGCCTTTTGCCGGCTTCATCCTTGGCCTCGCCTATTTCAAGGGATTATGGGCCACCTTGAACCGTCTGCCGGAAGCAACAGGGTTCGGTGGTCGGATTCTTGCGAGCTTCATGATCAGACTGGGCCTCCTTGTCCTGGCCTTTTACCTTTTGATGGCAAATGACTGGAAGAGACTGGTCGCGCTCACCATCGGCTTCTGGATTGCCCGGCTGGTTATGATTCGTCGCTACGGCAGACACACACCGGTAGAAAACTGCGGGCAGTCATCATGAAATTTTCGCCGGATCAATTCATTCTGATCGAATGGGGATGGGGGCACCTCAATGCGACAATTCTCTTCACCTGGCTGGAAATGTTCCTGCTGGTCGGGGGATCATGGCTTATCACCAGAAAGCTCGGCAGCGGCATGAAATTAAACCGCCGGCAGAATCTGCTCGAAATCCTGGTCGGCGGCATCGCCAATCACATCGAAGAGATCACCAGGCAGAAAGCCGATCCTTTTCTCCCCTTTGTCGGCACCCTTTTTCTTTTCATTCTTCTTTCCAACATTCTTGCCGTCATTCCCTTTTACCCGACCCCCACCGCCTCATTGTCCACCACCAGCGCCCTGGCGTTCTGCGTCTTTATCGCGGTGCCGGTATTCGGCCTTTCGACAAGGAGCCTGGGCAACTATCTGGGGGAATATATCAAACCTTCCCCGTTCATGCTGCCGTTTAACCTTCTCGGGGACATATCCCGCACCTTTGCCCTGGCCGTCCGTTTATACGGCAATCTGATGAGCGGCTCTGTCGTCGGCTTTGTTCTCCTGCTTATCGTGCCTTTTTTCTTTCCGGTGGTCATGAGCGCCCTCGGTCTTCTTACCGGAACCATACAGGCTTACATCTTTGCCCTGCTTGCCATGATCTATATTGCGTCAATGTTGAAAAACAAAGAAGTAGAAAACGGACCACCCACACAATCCACCAAATGAGGGGAAAAATATGGAAACAATACCATTAATCGGCATGATGTCGGTACTCGGCGCCGGACTCTGCATGGGACTCGGCGCCATCGGTCCGGCTATCGGCGAGGGCATGGCCGCTGCCGCTGCCCTGCGCTCGCTCGCCCAGCAGCCTGATGAGTCAGGGGCCATTACCCGCACCCTGTTTGTCTCCATGGCCATGATTGAATCAACCGGCATTTACGCCTTTGTCGTCGCCATGCTTCTTCTTTTTGCCAATCCCTTCTGGGACTATGCAATCAAACAGGCCGGCGGATAATTGATGAAAATCGACTGGTTCACATTTGCCGCCCAGATCATTAATTTTCTCATTCTGGTCTGGTTGTTGAAAAAAGTCCTCTACAAACCGGTTGTGCAGGCAATGCAAAAACGGGAAGACACCATTGCCGCCAGACTTGACGAGGCGCAAAACAGGTCCGCGGAAGCTCAGGCCGAGAAAGAAAAATACCAAGAATTGCAACAAAAGCTGCATGATTCAGTTCCCCGGGAAATGCGGCGGGCCAGGGAAGAAGCTGACAACTTCAGAAATGAGCTGATCGAGTCTGTTCGGCTGGAAGTCGAGAAAAGCAGATCCCAATGGCATGCGGCAGTTGAACAGGAAAAGGAAACATTTCTCCTGGAAACAAGCCGCCTGGTGACAAAATATTTCCACCAGCTTGCCGGCAAGGCCCTGCGGGATTTGGCGAATGAAGACCTGGAGCAGCGGATACTCAGTGTTTTTAGCCGTGAACTTGATAAAATTCCCGCGGCCGAAAACGAAAAAATCTCCCACGATCTGGTAAAACTCGGCATGCCCGTAATCGTCACAAGCGCTTTTCCCTTTTCTCCTGAAACGCGGGAAGAACTGAAAAAAAGGCTTGATGCCCTCTGGGGTGCACCCGCGCAGAAAGAATTTGTCATTGACCCTGCACTGCTGGCCGGCATTCAAGTCGAGGCAGGGGGAAAAAAAATCAAATGGGACATGCGCGGCTATCTGCGGGAATTTGAAAAAAAACTTGCCGCTTCACTGGAAAGAGCAAACGCGGGGTAAAGCCCCATTGATCATCTTATGCTGAAAGCATCCTTGACAAAAACACATAGCGCTTTTACCCAATCGCTTGCGTCGCACTCCTTTGCACTGACAGCCGAAGACGTTGGGCGAATTATCTCGATTACCGGCCCGGTTGCCATGGCAAACGGACTTGCCGGAGTGACATCGGAAGAGCTGGTTGAGATGGAAGACGGCACCATCGGTCTTGTCGCAAGTCTTGACCCGGACAAAGTCGGCATCATTCTGCTCGGCAGCTCGGACCGGCTCAAGGCAGGCCAGGAAGTCAGACGTCGCGGCCGGGTGGCCGACATCATCGTCGGCACCCCCCTGCTGGGCCGGGTCATCGATGCCGCCGGCAGGCCCCTGGACGACAAGGACCCCCTTCCGGATCTGGCGAAAAGCCCCCTTGAACATCCGGCCCCGGCAATCATGGCGCGCAGTCCGGTAACTGACCCTTTGCAGACCGGCATCAAAGTGGTGGACGCGCTGATTCCCATCGGCAAGGGCCAGCGGCAACTGATCCTCGGCGACCGGCAGACCGGCAAAACCGCCATTGCCCTTGATGCCATCGTCAATCAGCGGGACAAGGATGTCATCTGCATCTATGCCGCCATCGGCCAGCGGGAATCCGGGGTGGCGAAAGTGTTGCACGATCTGCGCGAACAGGGAGCCATGCACTACACGGTGATTGTCGCCTCCAGCGGTCAGGACGCGCCGGGCCTGCAGTTCATCACGCCCTACGCCGCCACCACCATCGGTGAATACTTTATGCGACAGGGCAAGGATGTACTCATCGTTTATGATGATCTCACCCGCCATGCCCGAGCCTACCGGGAACTTTCCCTGCTGCTGGAACGATCACCCGGCAGGGAGGCGTATCCCGGCGATATTTTCTATATTCATTCCCGGCTGCTGGAACGGTCAACCCATCTCAGACCGGAACACGGCGGCGGCTCGATGACCGCCCTGCCCATTGTGGAAACCGAGGCGCAGAATCTTTCCGCCTACATCCCGACCAACATCATTTCCATCACGGATGGACAGATCTATCTCTCGCCCGATCTCTTTGCCAAAGGTATCCTGCCCGCCGTTGATGCCGGAAAATCGGTATCCCGGGTCGGCGGCAAGGCGCAAAAGGCCGCCTACCGTGAGCTGGTGGGCAGTCTTCGCCTTTCCTACGCGCAATTTGAGGAGCTGGAAACTTTTGCCCGTTTCGCCACGAGGCTTGATGACAACACCAAGCAGGCCATCGAACGAGGCAAACGGGTCAGAGAGGTGCTGAAGCAGAACAGATACGCGGCCCTCAAGGATTATGAGCAGGTGGCGATCATGACGGCGCTGACCGAGGGACTCCTTGATGCGCTTGACATCAAAGAGATCAAGGAAGCAGAGTCGGCGATGAGTGCGGCCGTTTCCCGCCGACTTCCCCACATCTGCGAAAAAATCAGCAAAGGAGAAAAATTGACGGCGAATGACACAATGGAGCTGCTGCAAACCTGCAGGCAGGCCCTGTCGGATAAAAAGAAAAAAGATTCGTGATGGAAACTCTCCAGACCCTCGACAAACGAATCACCACCACCGCCAAGCTGCAGGGCATCGTCAAAAGCATGAAAACCCTTTCCGCGGTCAATATCCGTCAGTATGAACGCTCCCTGACTTCCCTGAAAACATTTATCGAGGTCATTGAGCTCGGCCTGCAGACCGCCCTGAAGGAACAGACCCTGCCCAGGCAACATCCAGCCAATCCAGGGCCGCGGGGACTGATCATCTTCGGCTCCGACCAGGGCCTCTGCGGCAGGTTCAATGAACGGCTGGCGGATTTTCTCGCCGGCAACCTTGAAAAAATGGAAATAAACGATCACGCCTCGGTCAAACTGCTCGTCATCGGCGCCCGGATCGGCGCCCGGCTCGAAGCGGCGGGTTACGCCATCGAGGAGGTCTTCTGGGTACCGGGTTCGGTGAACGGCATCAACACCACCGTCTATCAGGTACTGCTCAGCATGGAACGATGGCTGAAGGAAGAGAGGATTTTCCAGGTGGATATTTTTTACAACCGCTACGACAAACTGACCGCCTCGGAACCCAGCCGTCGTCCTCTTCTGCCGCTTGATAATGAACGCATGCGGGAGCTGGGCAAACGCAAATGGCCGGGACGTTCCCTTCCCTGCTTCCGTATCCCGGCTGACCAGCTTTTTTCCGGCCTCATCCGCCAGTATCTGTTCACCACCCTCTACAGCGTCCAGGCGGAGTCCCTGGCCAGCGAACAGGCAAGCCGCCTGAGATCTTTGCAGAATGCGGAAAAAAACATCGAGGAGCACATTGAGGAACTGCGGGGAGAATACCGTATCAAGCGCCAGTCCACCATTACCTCGGAACTGCTTGATCTGGTTGCCGGCTTCAAGGCGACCCTGAAAAAGAAAAAAACATCTTCTCCCGGCGAACCGGAATAAAACAAAAGCCGTCTTTTTTTCAGGGATGTCCGCAGTTACAATTTTTCGCCCCGGCGGTTATCCGAAACAAAGGCCGCAATCAGGGCAAATCGCCGCCGATGTCTGGAACTTGAACCCGCAGGCCGGACAGACCGCCTGTTTTTCCTCCGGATTAAAGACAGAGTCGCAATGGGACAGGTCATGATGGCTGATGGCCGTGGTTCTGTCGATGTACGCCTGAACGACCGCAAAGGCGTCACGAGCATCTCCCCGGTGTACCTGAAGGTAAAAGGAGGACGAACCGCAGCATCCCTTGCCGCAGGAATTTCCTCCTCCCTCCCCGGCAATGAGCACGGCAATATTTTCCTTTTGCAGCTCTTTTTCGAGAATTTTGACTTCCTTCATGTCCGCCTTGTGAATGGAGACAAGGTCGTCTTCCGGCGTGATCTCCTTTTGACGGCCGTTTTTCCGGGCCAACGAATCTTTTGACTTTTCCATCATCTCTTTGCCGCTCAAAAGGGCTACTCCGCAATCAGCGCAGAGTGTTATTTCAGCCCGGTATTCGTCTTTACAGCGGGGACAGTATTTGAGTTCCGGATCAATCATGCGTCACGCTCCATATATTTTTTCTTGCCAGACCGTTGCAATAAAATACTCCCGTCATCCGCATGCGGAAACGGCTTTTCAATATTTTACAGAATATATCTGCTCAAATCCTCATTGCCGGCAATTTCAGCGAGCTGTTTTTTGACATAGTCGGCGGTAACAGTGAATTGCTGTCCTTGCATGTCGGGTGCGTGAAAGGAAAGCTCCTCCAGCAGCCGTTCCATGATGGTATGAAGCCTGCGGGCGCCGATATTTTCCGTTTTCAAATTGACTGCGGCGGCAATTCTCGCCATCTCGCGAATGGCGTCCTGCTCAAATGACAATTCAATCCCCTCGGTTGCCATGAGAGCGATATACTGTTTGATAAGGGCGTTTTGCGGTTCAGTCAGGATCCGGAAAAATTCCTCTTCTCCCAGGGGGTCCAACTCAACCCGAATGGGAAAACGGCCCTGGAGTTCAGGCACCAGGTCGGAAGGTTTGCAGAGATGGAAGGCCCCGCTTGCGATAAAAAGGATATGGTCGGTTTTCACCATGCCGTATTTGGTGGAAACCGTGGCGCCCTCGACAATGGGCAGCAGGTCGCGCTGCACTCCTTCCCGGGAGACCTCCGCCGACTGAACCGCACCCGATCGGGAGGCGATCTTGTCGATTTCATCGAGAAAAATGATACCGGTCTGTTCCGTGCGCTGAACGGCAAGACGGGTAACCTTGTCCATCTCAATCAGCTTTTCCGCCTCTTCCTTTTCAAGAATCAGCCGTGCTTCGCCGACTTTCAGCTTCAGTTTCTGTCGTTTTCCGGGAAACATCTTGCCGAAAATGTCCTTCATGCTTGACCCCATGTCGTCCATGCCTCCCATGCCGCTGTTGCTGAAAATCTCGACAATGGGCAGGCTCTGCGCCTGGTCAACGGTCATCTCGACAACTTTTTCCTCAAGTTTGCCTTCACGCAGCATGCAACGAAATTTTTCCCTGGTGCTCTCCGGGGAAGAAGAAGGCGCTGTCTGACCGGAGGGCGGAAGCTCCAGCGACTTCGTGAATGAAGAGGGAGAGGGGGGAACCAGCAGGTCCAGCAGTCGTTCCTCGGCCATGACCAAAGCCTTTTCCTTGACCTTAGCCGTTTCCTCCTCTTTGACCATGTTGACGGCAAGCTGCGTGAGATCGCGAATCATGGATTCCACATCGCGTCCCACATAACCGACTTCGGTGAACTTTGACGCCTCGATCTTCAAAAAAGGCGATTGGGCCAGATTGGCGAGTCTTCTGGCAATTTCTGTTTTGCCGACACCGGTGGGGCCGATCATGATGATGTTTTTGGGGGCGATTTCATCGCGCAGGGGCGGCTCGACCTGCTGCCGACGCCAGCGATTACGCAGGGCAACGGCGACAAAACGCTTGGCATCCTGCTGACCGATGATGTACTGATCGAGTTTGGTGACAATTTCCTTGGGGGTTAACGATTGCAGTGATGTCATATTTTTTCCACGACTATATTAGTATTGGTATAAACGCAGATCTGACCGGCAATCTCCATGGCTGCCCGGCAGATCTGTTCGGCATCGAGACCACTGTGATTGATCAGTGCCTTGGCTGCGGCCTGTGCAAAAGGGCCGCCTGAACCGATGGCCAGAATGCCGTCATCCGATTCAATCACGTCCCCCATGCCACTCAGGATAAAGGAATTCTCCTTGTCGGCGGCAATAAGCATCGCCTCAAGCCTTCTCAGCATCTTATCCGTGCGCCAGTCCTTGGCCAGTTCGACCGCGGCGCGGGTGAGGTTGCCGTTGAACTGTTCCAGTTTCTGTTCAAGCCGGTCAAAAAGGGTAAAGGCATCGGCGGTTGACCCGGCAAATCCGGTAATCACCTTGTTCTGATACAGACGTCGCACCTTTTTGGCCTGATGCTTCATGATGGTATTGCCGAGCGACACCTGTCCGTCGCCGGCCATGACGACGTCGCCCTTGTGGCGGACACAGATGATGGTGGTTGATCGAATAACCGGTTTTTCATTTTCCATATTTATTTTTCCGTAATTATTGATAGCTTCGTAAAAAGTCAGGGGCCGTCAAAAAAAGAACCATTCGATTTGCAGGTTCGTGTCCCGGCCTTATGAATAAAATTCATCCGCGTTTTGCCTTTGGATGCGCCGCATCATAAACCTGCATGAGATGATCCACGTTTAAATGGGTATACTTCTGGGTGGTGGAAAGGCTCGCATGGCCTAAAAGTTCCTGCACGGCGCGCAGATCAGCCCCCATTTCCAGGAGATGGGTGGCAAATGAATGACGCAGGGCGTGAGGCGTGACCTGGGCCGCTATGCCGGCACGGGCGGCATAAAAACTGACCAGCCGTTCCACGCTTCTCGTGGTAAGCCGCCCTCCCCTGCTGTTTAAAAAAAGAGGATTTTCGTCGGTTTTACTGCCGCGTTTTCGCCGCTCGGCAAGAAGCTGCAGTCGTTCCGGCAGATAGGACTGAAGCATGTCGCTTGCCGGCTCTCCCATGGGAACCAGCCTTTCCTTGTTTCCCTTGCCCCTTACCCTAACCATTCCCCCATAAAAATCAACCCTGTCGACATTTAATCCGGCGAGTTCCGAAACCCGGATTCCGGTGGAGTAGAGCAGCTCAAGGATAGCCCGGTCCCGCAGAAAAAACGGGTCACGGCGGCCGGGTTCTTCCAGCAGGGTAAAAACTTCGTCAACCGTCAAAAAAACAGGAATATAGCGCCCCTGTTTCGGCATGGAGACATTGGCAAAAGGATCGCTCGCGACATGATTTTCCCTGATCAGAAAGCGAAAAAAAGTCCGCAGGGCCGAGAGTTTTCTCGCCACCGAAGACGATTTGCACCGGGCATTGAGATGATAGACAAAAGAGCGGACGAATTGGGGGTCAGGGGCAACGGCATTGACTCCTTCCGGGGCAAATGAAAAAAACTCTTCAATATCCCTTTGGTAATTGGTAACGGTGTGTGGAGAATAGCCCTTCTCCACTTTCAGCCACTCGACAAAAAGAGGAAGAAGTTGGCCTCCCGGGCCGGCTTTTTTTTGAAAGGTGTCGGTCATTCTTGCGTTCTACACTCAAGGGTGTTAAATATAACAGTTTCGTGCGGTTTGCGATTTTTTCAGCTTGCGCCGTGATCACTCGTCGGGGTTCCATCTGAAAAACGGAACCAACGCCGGCAAGTGTTTATATACATTATATTTCAGAGACGGATGGTCAGCCTTGTGACTCTTTCCAAGACCGTCTCTCTTCTGTCATGAATTCAGCTTAAATACCACGTTCATCAGACCATGGCCAAAAAAAATTTCGAATCGGCTTTAACTCGCTTGGAAGAAATCACCAGAGAGCTTGAAGAGGGGGAACTCAGCCTGGACAGTTCCCTGAAGAAATTCGACGAAGGTATGAAGCTTGTGCAATTCTGCAATCAGAAGCTGGATGAATCCCAGAAACAGATTGATATCCTGCTCAACAAAAACGACGCACTGACCCGTGTTCCCTTTGACCCTGAAAACGACCTGTCCGAAGAGAGTTTGTAAGTGAACATCACGACCTATCTTCATGAAAAAAAAGTTCAGATTGAACAGGGACTCGCACGGTTTATGCTGCAACCTGAAGGGTTGCTGAGGGATCATATCACGGCCATGCGCTATTCACTTTTTGCCGGGGGAAAGCGGATCCGGCCGGTTCTCTGCCTGGCGGTTTGCGAAGCGCTGCACACCGACCCTTCCCCCTATCTGACCTTGGCCTGCAGCCTGGAATGCATTCACACCTATTCCCTGATCCATGACGATCTGCCGGCCATGGACAATGACGAACTGCGACGCGGCAAACCGACAAACCACATGATTTACGGCGAAGCCGGCGCCATTCTCGCCGGTGACGGGCTTCTTTCCTTTGCTTTTGAATTGCTTTCCCGACCGGACACCGGTAGCCTGTCCAGCCATGACCAACTGCGCATTGTCAATATCATTGCCGGGGCCATAGGTCCGTTGGGAATGGTGGGTGGTCAGGCCCTTGACATGGATTCCGAAGGAAAATCAATTCCCTTTTCCACCCTGCAGTATCTGCACAGCTGTAAAACCGGCGCGCTGATCACCGCTTCCGTGCAGACCGGCGCCATCATCGGCCGGGCCGACGACCAACAATTTGCTGCATTGAGTTCTTATGGTAAACAGATCGGGCTTGCCTTCCAGATCGTCGATGATCTTCTGAACGTGGAAGGGACCACCGCGCAGCTGGGCAAGGCGGCGGGATCTGATGCCGAACAGAACAAGGCGACATATCCCTCCTTCTTTGGCGTTGAAAAGACACGAAAGCTCGCCGGAGAGGCGGTTGACGGCGCAATTGCCGCCTTGTCTTCCTTTGACCATGAGGCGGAACCTCTCCGTGAACTGGCACGGTATATTTATAATAGAAAAAAATAATGGATGACCAAACCATTCTCTCAACAATAAATTCACCGGTTGACCTGAGAAAGCTCGCCGAGGAAGACCTCGTCCGGTTGTCACGGGAAATCCGCGGGGAAATCATTCAGACCGTATCCAGGGTCGGCGGTCATCTCGCTCCCTGCCTGGGTGTGGTTGAACTGACCCTGGCTATCCATTATGTATTCAATACCCCGGACGACAAACTGATATGGGATGTCGGTCATCAGGCTTACGCCCACAAGCTGATAACCGGACGCCGGGAATCCTTCCATACCCTGCGCCAGTATCAGGGCATCAGCGGCTTTCCCAAACGGGAGGAAAGCGAATATGACGTCTTTAACACCGGTCACAGCAGCACATCCATATCAGCAGGCCTCGGCATCAGCATAGCCAATCACCTCAAGGGAACAACCAACAAGACCATCGCCGTCATCGGTGACGGTTCCATGACCGGCGGAATGGCATTTGAGGCATTAAACCAGGCCGGCCACCTGGACAAAGATCTTATTGTTATCCTTAACGATAACGAGATGTCCATCTCCCCCAACGTCGGCGCGCTTTCCAGTTTTCTCAGCCGTAAACTGACCGGTCGCGCCATGGTTCGTGCCAAACAGGATCTGAGCCAGTTTCTCAAACATTTCCACAATGTCGGGGAGAATATCCTTCAGGTGCTCAAAAAAAGCGAGGAAAGCCTGAAAAGCTTTTTTACGCCGGGGATGCTGTTCGAGGCACTTAAATTTGAATATATCGGCCCCATTCCCGGCCATAAACTGGAAAACTTACTCGACACATTCCGCAACGTCCGCGATTTCACCAAAGGCCCGGTGCTGATTCATGTCATAACCACCAAAGGAAAGGGCTATGGCCCTGCTGAAAAAAACCCCGGCGCCTATCACGGCGTGGGTCCCTTTGACATTGAGACCGGTAAGCCGTTGCCGGCAAAATCCGCAGCTCCGACCTACACCAGGGTTTTTGGCGACACCCTGGTGGAAATTGCCGACAAAGACCCGCGCATCGCCGCCATCACAGCTGCCATGCCGGCCGGCACGGGACTGAGCAAATTCGCTGATAAATTTCCGGACAGATTCTTTGATGTCGGGATAGCCGAACAACATGCCGTTACCTTTGCCGCAGGTCTTGCCACCGAGGGAATTCTTCCGGTGGTGGCCATTTATTCTACTTTCATGCAGCGCGCCCTTGACCAAGTGATACACGACGTCTGCCTGCCGAACCTGCCGGTTACTTTTGCCATTGACCGCGGCGGACTTGTCGGTGATGACGGCCCCACCCATCACGGGGTCTTTGATCTCTCCTTTCTGCGCATGATCCCTAATATGGTGATCATGGCGCCCAAGGATGAAGAAGAACTGCGTCACATGCTGCACACCGCCATTTTCATGCCTTGTCCAACCACGGTTCGTTACTGCCGCGGCAACGGCGAAGGCGTCGATTTAACCGCTGAGCCCGCCAAAATACCTTTCGGCAAAGGCGAACTTCTGCGGGAAGGTCAAGATGTCCTGCTCCTGCCGGTGGGCAACCGTGTTTATCCAGCATTGGCGGCGGCGGAAGGATTGCACAAAATCGGCATCAGTGCCGCAGTCATCAATCCTCGCTTTGTCAACCCACTGGACGCTGATCTCATCTGTCACTGGGCGGAAAAAACCGGCAAGGTTATCACCGTTGAAGACAATGTCAAAAAGGGAGGTTTCGGCAGTGGCGTGCTCGAGCTCTTTGCCAAAAAGGGAATTGACAACATTGCGGTGCGAATTCTGGGCATTCCTGATCGATTCATCGAACACGGCCCCCAGGATGTATTGCGCCACAATGTAAAAATAGACACACCTGCCATTATCAACAGCGCCTTAGAACTTGTCGGCAAGTGACTAAAAACAGATTCGGCTTCAGGCAAACTCCGGCCTTCATCTGGGCCTTTACTACATATTTTGCCGAAGGATTCCCCTATTCCCTCATCAGGACCATTTCCACATTCTTTTTTCGGGCAAGCGGTGTCAGCCTTGAAGCAACGGGGCTGACCTCCCTTTTGGGCCTGGCGTGGATCTTTAAATTTCTCTGGGCTCCCTACCTTGATTTCTTCGGCACAAAAAAAAAATGGCTCCTGCTCACTCAAGGGATTCTTGTCGTCATTTTTTGTCTGATCACCTTGTCGGCCGGCCGAAGCTGGGCGCTGCCTTTTGTCGCCTTGCTTTTTTTTGCGGCAAGTTTTATCGCCTCAACCCATGATACCGCCATAGACGGCTACTATCTTGAGGCCCTTGACCAGGCTGGACAGGCAAGGTTTGTCGGATACCGCGTTATGGCCTACCGGATTGCCATGATGTTCGGCAGCGCCGTTATTGTTACCCTGGGGGCCCGCAATGGCTGGCCCGTGGCTTTCGGCTTGTCTTCCTTTCTTCTTACCCTGCTTTTTTTCTTCCACCTCTTTTTTCTCCCTTCCTGCGAATATGAAAAAAAGCCGATAAAAGCACTGATTAAAAAACTTATTTCGGTACCGCACCTCATCGTCTTTCTTCTCGGCCTGGTCCTTCTTGCCGCCATCCTTCTCATGGACCGGAGTCGTGCTTTTCTGGGCAGCCTGCCTTTAGCCAATATGGTCGGGGTGCTTCTTCTACTTTCCCTGCTGATGCTCATTGCCCTGCGCAACAGCCTGATGGCCCGTATCAAGGAAAAACCCGACTCCATTTTCGGCAGGGCGTTCATCTCCTTCATCGATCAGGAAAGAATCACGACCATCATCCTTTTTATCGTCTTTATTCGCGTCGGTGAGTTCATGCTGTCCGCCATGGCCGGACCATTCTTTATTGATGCGGGATTGAAGGGGCATTACGGCTGGATCACCGGGGCGGTGGGACTGCCGTGCTCCATTATCGGCGCCATGGGCGGAGGATGGTTTATTGCCCGCTATTCTTTAAAAAAAATGATCTGGCCTTTTTTGCTGGCCCAGAATCTGACCAATTTAACCTATATGGCGCTGGCTTTTCATCTGATCGGGGATGGCCAGGGACAAATGGAGATGGCGCAGGCCGCTCTTTCTTCGTCCGACATCCTTCTCGCCTGCCTGGTTGCCGCTTTTGACTATCTTTCGGGGGGAATGGGAACAGCGGTGCTCATGACCTTCCTGATGAGACTGTGCAAAGAAAATTTCAAGGCGGCCCATTATGCCATCGGCACGGGGCTGATGAGCGTTTCCGGCGTTTATGCCGGTTCTTTCAGCGGATTTCTGGTTGACTGGTGCGGATACGGGGTCTTCTTCGGCTTGAGCTTCTGCTTTTCACTGCCGGCCATGGCTTTTATTCCCTTTCTACCGTGGCCGGCAGTGAAAAAAACGTGAAATATTATTTTTTATCGAGCATCTTCAAAATTTGCGGGGTGATATCGGTGGATTCATCCGCATAAAGCAGACCGGTTCGTGAGCTCAGACCCTTTCTGGTATTTTCCAGGATAAGCAGATAATTTTCTTTTTTACCGTATTCGGCAATCAGTTCATGGAGGTCTTTCAAAATCGGCTCCATGATTTTCTTTTCAAGCTGTTTCAATTCAAACTGGGCATCATCTGTTTTCAGCTTGAACTCCCTCATCTTCATTTGATAGTCACGTTCTTTCCCTTCAAGAATTTCCTGGCTCCAGACGGAACGCTTCTTTTCGATTTCCTCTCCCAGTCCTTCAAGAGTTGACTGTTCCGCGGCGAATTTATTCTGGAATTCCTGAACTTTGGCCTCTAACTGTTTCTGGGCCTCCTGTCCTACTTTCGATTGGGTAAGAACCTCCTGCAAACTGATGGTCGCCACCTTCATGGCATTTGCGGAAAAAGCCTGACCAGGCGCCAAAAAAAGGCAAAACAAACCAGCGGCAAAAAACAATTGAACAGTTCGATACAGTTTCATGGCTCACTCCTGATTTCGCGTGCAACTCCTGCTTCCGCGGAAGAGTTATTGCAGCTCTCTTTTATTATCTCAACTTTCCAACGTGCTTGACCATTCTGCACCTGCATGCGCTTTCAAACAACAAAAAAACATGTGTAATTACAGGGAACAACGGCAATCCAGCAGCCTCTTTCGGGAATAACGCATGGGGGTTGGATGACAGCGGAACTGACGCATCAAGGGCAAAAAAGCGAATATTGTCGGGGAAGATTTCACAGACTCAAAACCAACCTCAAATTCAACACGGAAAGTTATGCATGCGCAATACAAAAAAGCCGGGAATGACTGACAGCAGTCTTCCCGGCTTTCGGTCAACACTACGAAGATTTTTTAGCGAATTACAAAATCATCGCGTCGATTCTGTGCCCATGAATATTCATCATGACCATAAAGAAGCGGTTTTTCCTCGCCGTAGCTTACAGTGTTCAGCCTCGCCTCGTCCACCCCGAGATTGGCAAGGTATTTCTTTGCCTGCTGCGCTCTGCGTTCGCCAAGAGCCATGTTGTACTCGTTGGTGCCACGCTCGTCACAGTTGCCTTCGATGCTGATCTGAACGGTAGGATACGCCCTGAGGAAATCCCCATTTCCCTCAATACGTGATTGCTGATCGTCACGAATATCTGATTTGTCAAAATCAAAATAGACGGGGAGCATGGGGCCGTGGGTTCTGCCTTCTGAAATTTTGGCATTGCTGGCGGTATAAGGGTTGGAATCCAGGGATTCATCAGCCCCTGCCCTATCGCCGACATCCACCCGCGGTGTTTCAACAGGTGCTACAGGTGCTTCCTCGGTGGGGACTGCTTTTTTGGCGCAACCACCGGCGAGGAATGTTACAGACAACATAAGTGACGCTACTGCCAACATCCGAACATGTTTTACCTTCATCATTTTGCCTCCTTTCTCGACAAAAAAAAGCTGAAGTTCAGAATAAAAAAAACCTGCAAAAAAAAATTTTTTCAGGCTATAACAACATATAGTAAATAAAAATAGAAATTCAATATTTTTTTATATTTTTTTTGCATTAATTACTCATACAACCTCCTTAATAAAAGAGTTCTTGTAACATCGGCTATTATACACTCCTCTTCATCAATTTTCTTGCAAAATTTATCAATTAAGTAAAAAATATTATTTATTTTTTACTTACCGGCACTTTTTGCCTCACAGGACTAACTATAATAATGAATAACTATATTGCCACCAACCGTTGGGGAACATTTTTCGGAATAACACAAAAAACACTCGATGGGGTCTGGCACAACCTCACCTCTCCTGATGGAAATTCCGTCATATATATTTCCATGGAGATCGGAGCCGACCGGGACGTTTATCATCCGATCAAAACCCGGCTCCAACAAACAGCTATTGAAAAAGCATCATCGAATGTGCTCCGCCATTTTTCCAAACTTTTCCTTCATGGCCCGGATAAAATCCCGAACTATAGCGGCGGACTTGGTATTCTGGCTGGTGACACCTTGAAAAGCTTTGCCGATCTCAAAATCCCTTCAATCGCAATTTCCCTGCTGTACCGCAAAGGTTATTTTTCCCAATTGGTTGATTCTCGACTTGGCCAGATATCAACGGCAACCGACTGGTCCCCGGAAAATACCCCGACCCTTTATTTGATGAAAAACCCTGATTTTCCGGACCTGCCCTTGGAGATAGAGGTGCCCTTTTATGACGAAAAGGACAGGGAAGTGCTGGCCATTGCCCGACTCTGGCTAAAAATGGAGGTCAGCGCCAATCTTGATTTTTTTGTCCCGGAAATCCTGCTTGACTACAGCGTTCCTTCTTCACCTGACTTTATCAGGGAGGTTTCGCAAAGACTTTACGAGAGTGTTTCCGATCAGGCGAAAGCGGTTCAGCGGAGATTACTTGGCGCCTCGGTTATCGCCGTGAAAAAGAAACTCGGCCTGACCAGCAAAACATTTCATCTCAACGAGCAGCATGGAGTCATTCTCGTCCTGAGCCTCATTGCCGAACGGCTCGAGGAAACGCTGGGCAGGGATTACCAAACCAAAGCGACCGATACCGACATCATGCAGGCAGCGGAGCATGCCGCCAAAAGCATCGTTTTCACCATCCATACACCGGTCAAGGCCGGACATGATCGTTTCGACAAAAACATCATCAGTCAGATCGGCCATGCCTTCTGCGGCAAGGTGTTGCATCTGCTCGCCCAGGACGAAGAAAATCCCAACCAGTATAATTTCACGTCGCTGGCCATGCGGGTTAATCGTGCGACCAACAGCGTCAGTCGACTTCACAAGGAAGTCACCAGGAAACAGTTCCCCCAGTTTGCCGAAAAAATCAGCGCAATCACCAATGGCGTCCATCATCTGACCTGGATCAGCGATGCAAAGGCCGCTCTTTACGACAGTTTCACGGAACTGAAAAACTGGCGGGAAGATCCTTCCGTTTTCATCAATGCCGGCCTCCTCCTCACTTCGGACGCATTCCGTGAGGCATTTGAACAGGCCTGGGCACAGGATACCATTAAATTAATCAACTATGTCAATGAAATGCTCGCCTTGCACCGCAAGCAGATGCATGAAACCTGGATTGACCCCCCCAACTATCTGTCCAATCTCGATGACGGCGTGCCTGAACTCAATCCCGATGTTTTCACCATTGGTTTTGCCAGGAGATTCTCCACCTATAAACGGGCTGATCTTATTTTCGACGACATGAGGACACTGGCCGACATCATCGTCAAAAACAATTTTCCCGTTAACTTTATTTATGCGGGAAAGGCCCATCCTTCGGACGAACCAGGCAAGTCGATCATCAAACTCGTTCTTGATATCCAGGAAGATCTGTATATCAAAAGTAAAGGTTTGGCGAAGTTGATTTTTATTCCCGGCTACGATATGAAGATTGCCAAAATGATGGTTTCAGGCGTCCATGCCTGGCTCAACAGTCCCAAACGGCCCCTTGAAGCCAGCGGCACCAGCGGCATGAAGGCCGCCATCAACGGTATTCCCAACATCAGTACCATGGACGGCTGGTGGGTTGAAGGCTATCATGAAGGCAAAACCGGCTGGAAATTCGGCTATGAATCGGCAATCGACGATGCCAGTCTCAGTGAAGCACCGAATGCTCTTCTTTATGAACAGGATTCGGATTCGTTCTACGAAATTTTCCCTCACATCCTTGAAACGTTCTATGATATCAATCTCCATTCCAATTATATCGATAAGTGTATCCACAATCTGCAACTGAACTGCCCTATCTTTAATACGCATCGCATGGCCGGCGAGTATGTGGAAAGATACAACATGAAGTTGCCCGACGGAGTTGAAAAAAGATTGGAGCGGTTGCGAAAAATTTACCAAAGCGACGCATAAAAAAAATAAAGATTTCTCCGCAGCTGCCGATTAGTTGTTTATAACCACAAATGACTAATACAGCCTGCGGAGAAAAGTCATGACAAATCCCATCAACAACGCCAATCCAGCCCCTTTTCTGCAAAGCAACCGGATCCCTTTGACAAATGACAAAGGAGTGAGCAGCTACAGGGAATCACTGGCCCGGCGCAGCGAAGCCAATATCTCCATAACAACCGATGAAGGCGATGTGGTTACCATTTCCAACTTCCAGGAGTATGCGTCCTCCCAGAGTGCGGAAAAATGGACGACCCCTTTGCAGCATGGGGTGAACTTCACCACCTCCAAGCTTTCCATCAATTCCTTTAACCTTTCCGTCGCCGGAGACCTGAACGAGGAGGAGCTGGCCGACATTGCCGAGCTGTTAAAGGATCTTTCCTCCATTGCCGGTCATTTTTACCGCGGCAACATGGACAAGGCGATGAACGAGGCACTGACGATCGGCGACATGGGTTCAATTTCTCAACTCTCAGCTTCGTTCAGTTACCAGGAAAGATGGTCAGCCTCCCAGTTGACCGAGTACCACCCCCTGCCTGCATCTGATTCGCTGCAACAAAAACTGGCGGAAAATTTTGCCGGAATATCGTCGATTATCGACGAGGCATACACGGGCGAGATGAAATATGCGGAAACGCTGCAGGCTCAATGGCAACAGATTAAGGATTTTCTTGAAGCCAGAGACATGGAGAGCCAAACCGGAAATGACGCATTCAATTCCCGCCGGGAAAATGACATACCCACCGCCCGCCACATGATGCACCGGATCAAGCAGACCATGGAAAAACATCCACGCCTGGCTCCGCTCAGTTTGCCCATTGCCCATAAGGCGATTGACCAGGAAGAAAAAAACATCCCCTTCAGCACCATGCCTGGTCAAAAAAACATGCTCACAGACAACCTCCTTGACGAGTTCAACAACTGGTTGTACGAAGCGTAAATCTCAGAAGCGGAAGCGGAAAATAAAAAACCGGCGCAAACCGCAGTGTCAACTGCGGTTTGCGCCGGTTTTTTATTCAGCAAAATCATCAAGCTCCAACAACCTGACCAGTTCTCCGCCAAAAGCATACCCTGCATATTTACGGCTCGGGAAAAAGGCAACGGCAGGAAAGAGATGTGCTTGTTGTGACAAGAAGGAGCATTGCCCGATCTCCGGGGAGGAGACCACAAAAAAAAAGGGATTGCGTTGTCACCCGCAATCCCTGACTATACCTGGCGGGGCCGACCGGGCTCGACAGCCAGGAGATCCCTTTTGCGGATGTCGATGTCCTTTTCGAGGTTCTTCTGCTGTTGTTGCAGTTCGGTGAGGATCTCGACGCTTTCGGTGAGTTCCCGGACCTCTTCGGCCTCGAATTTCGGACAGTCCGCCACAAAGGGGCAATAACCGCACAAGGGGCTGACCTCCATGGCCGGTACCGTTGACGCATCCGTCATAACCTTCCGATAATCGCTCCAGATGGTGCATGCCCGGTCGATCAAACCTTCAAAAATAGTTGCCTGTGGCGTGTAGCCGTTAAACAGCGCCATGCCCGACGCAACGAAGTTGACCGCAAGTATTGCGCCCTTTTCGACGGTGTACTCGGGATAGGCCGCGGCAAGCAGTCCCATCTGCAAATAGAGCTGGGTTTCCCAGGAGCCGTATGGATGTGCCGGGATGGTCTCCGGAGATTTCACTTCCAGAACGGCCATGGTCTTCCTGATTTCGGATGTGAAGACGAAGTCGATGTGGGCTGTGACCGGGACATCTCCTGCGTACTGAACTTCCACCTGCCGGGTGAAATTGGTAAAGCCGGCGGCGGAAAACGCTGCTGCCACGATGTCTTCAGCCATGTGCCCGCGCCTGAAACGAAGCAGGGTCACCAGATCGGCTTCAGGGGGATTGATTTTTGAAAGAATGGTTTTGCGTGGGCAGGCGGCGATATCGGATGCGCCGAGATAAGTGGCACGGTCGCCGAGCGTTTCCACGGTTTGCTGAATGGCCAACTGCTGAAGAGCGGCCTTCAGGGTGATCATTAACTGGTCTGACATGTGAGTATCCTCCATAATTGATTATTCGGGGAGGATACACGGATTCCCGCCAGGGGAATGGTATCACTCCCTCTGGGTTACGGGTGGTTGGGTTCCTGGGGGAACCAATGAAGAATGCAGAATTAAGGATGATGAATTGATGGGTGGTGCATACTGTCACGTTATAGTCACGTGACAGTCACGTGACACATGCGTGACACGGAATTCTGCATGCTACGCAGCTTTTCTCATCCAGGTCTTTTCGGACTTGTCCCATTGAAAGCCGGCGGCCTTGAGCAGTTCCTTCTTATCGTACAGCCTGTCTCCAATGGCGACGATGACACCTTGACGATCTTCAAAGGTGACGCCGGCGATCTTGGGCATGGCCGTAGGTTTGTTGCTCTGGTCCGCTGTTTTTTTGTCCGCTTGTTTGCTGCCGGACTGGGTTTTCGGGGGATTTGCCTGATAGATTTTGCTCAGCAACCCCTTGTAGGAATCGCTGCCGATGGAGAGAAGCGACATGCATTTCTGAATGGCATCGGTGATCGCGCCTTTCTGGGCATCGCCGACATTGCCTTTGACAATCTGCATCTGGCCTTTCTGTGAACCTTTGCAGAGCCAATCTCCGTCGACCTTGAGAAAGAGTTTTACTTCGGCCACCGCCTGAGTGTCGAAGATCTCTTCCTTGGTCAATTCATACTTCCAGTGTTCAGGTCCAATGAATTCGTTGACGGAATCGAATACGTACTGGGGCCGGTAGCCGTATTTTATCTGGCCGATGACCTTGCCGTCCTTGCCCGTCATTTTGATTTCCTGGACCGCTTCCTTGCCGAAAGACCGTAATCTTTTGTTGATCTGATCGATCTTTTCCTTGAGTGTTGCTGACATTGTTGTTTCCTCCTGTTTGTAGTGGGAGAAAAACAACAACGCCCCGATGGGAGCATAGATTGTTCCGCTCCCGATTGATGGGTTGATGGATTTACCGAAAAAAATATCTCGCCTGGCGGACCTAGAGGTTCACAAAAGTGATTAAACCCGGAGCGAAGGCGAAGATAACATAGGGAATAAAGAAGAAAAAGATGAGGCAGCCATGCAAAAATTATATGACGGCGCAGGTTCGCATCCACGATTAAACCTGGACGTACCAATAAATGTGAGGCTGTGGTACCTGGAATTCAAGAACACGAAAAATGTGTTCAGCTAAACCCTGAAAAGGGGTATCTCATTGTGAAATGAGCCGGAATAATGACCTTATTCTTATGGATTAGGCCGAAAAAGGCAAGGAAAAAAAGGTGATTTGTCGGGTTTCAAAAAGACCAGGCAGGATAGTGAAGTAACCAATTGATCCACCACGCGTAACGTGTACTATCAAAGTTGTAGTGAAAGGCTGAGCGCCCCGAAATCATCGCGGCGGTCGCCCTGGCCTTTGAACTCCCGTGTCCTGAGCACATGGGTATAGCCCAAACGCAGGTTCCGCCAGGTAATAGCGATACCGAACTGGAGGTCACCTACCAGCGGTTCTTTGTCCACGCTACGGCTGTCGCGAAAGGTGTTGCCGTCAAGAAAGATGTTGCGGGCGACGGCCCGGCCCTCAATTCCCGCAAACAGGTACCAGCCGAAACCGTGCTGAGGGATAAAAAAGCCTGAACCCGGCAAACTGGGTTGAATTCGGGGAGGACCATAGTCGTTCGGCATGTTTTCGCCATAGCGCAGTGTTACACCGGCATTGGCGGTGGTGAACACGTTACCCAGGGCTACTCCGGCATGGGGGGTCAGATCGAAGGGCACACCAAGAAGCGACTTTGATATCAAGCCTCGCCAACTACGGGCATAGGTCAGAATGAACCCAGGTTCGTTCTTGAGTTGGGTGTCCCAGCCTCGCGGGTCATCGGAGTCGACAAAAGAGTGGATGAGCTTCTGGCTCTGTTCCGCAAGCGAGGCCGGGCCTACCACGCCCACGCTTAATTCAAGTTGATCGAGCCGCTGCCCGGTTTCGGCGACCAAGCCAACGGAGGTATACAGCCATCCCGCATAAGGCCGATCATCAAGTGGTGGATTCTCCAGGGTGATGTCTTCTGGGGTGTACATGTTCTGGCCCACCGAGAAACTCATCCTCACGGCCTTATCGGCGGGAAACAATGGAAACCGGTCAGCCATGTTCAACGCCCACTCCGGCGTTTGGTTCTTGCCGGACAGCCAGGATACCCTCAGGCCGTTTGTATAATGATCGTCGGCATTGGCAAAGAGGTCATTTTCAAGAACAAAGCTCCATATTCCCTTTTCCGCGCTTTGATTGGCGGCAACGGAGGCTGATGGACAAAAGCAACCGACCATCAGAATGATAGTCGCAAAGCCAGCCAGGCATGCAAAACTGGGGGATCTGTTCTCTATCGGAAGTGTTGTGGCGCTGCTCATCCCATGCTCCCAATGGTCTTGCGAAATCGCGCAAGCGTAAAGCCAAACAAGGTTGCCCCTATCAGGACGAGAAAGACAAACTGAGACCAGACGACTTCAAAACCTGCATCGCGGAAGAGGATGGCTTGCGCTATCTGAACGTAGTGGGTGTTAGGCGCGGCCAGCATGATGTACTGGACGAGTTCCGGCATGCTCTCACGCGGGGTGGAGGCGCCGGACAACATCTGCAGCGGCAACAGCACCAGCATTAGCAGCAGGCCGAACTGCGGCATGGACCGGGCGACGGTGCCGAGAAAGATTCCCATGGCCGTGGTGGCAAAAAGATGCAGAGCGGTACCGACCAGAAACAGCGTAAATGAACCCTGGAGTGGGACACCAAGCCAGCCTTTCACCACAAAAACAAGTGACAAAGCCGATGCGGTCAGCACCACCAGACCCATGGACCAGACTTTGCTCAGCATGATTTCAAGCGGCGTCACGGGCATCACGAGCAGGTGCTCTACGGTGCCGTGTTCGCGTTCGCGGATCAAGGCGGCACCCGTGAGAACAATGGCCAGCATTGTCACGTTATTGATGACACCCATGACAGTGGCGAACCAGGATTTGTTTAGCTCGGGGTTGAATCGCGCCCGCAGGTTAATATCCACCGACAATGTGGGAATTGTCCGGTAGCGTTGGACAAAGGCGCTCACTTCTTCATTGAGGATAGTCTGGATGTAACCGCTGCCGGTAAAAGCCTGGCTCATGCGGGTGGCATCGACATTGAGTTGAACCGTCGGCTGCCGCCCGGCCAGGACGTCCCTCTGAAATTCAGGGGGAATATTGATCGCGAAGGTATCGAGACCGGCGTCCATTCGCGCATCCATTTCGGCCTGGTCGATGACCTTCGGAGCCAGGAAATAAGGTGGATAAAAAGCATCGGTGATACGTTGGGAAAGGGGTGAACGGTCCTCGTCGACGACGGCGATAGGAGCCTTGTGAAGCGTCTCGGGTATGGCCGTGGCCCGGGTGTAGATCGACAAGGTGAATACATAGATCACCAACACCAGCATGGTTGGGTCGCGCAGCAAGCTGAACAATTCCTTGACGCCAAGATGCAGTACATGTTTGAGACGCATGACTCAGCGCTCCTGTTTTTTCAACAACAGGGCCGAAAGCCCGATTAGAACGGGAACGACGATCACAAGAGGCAAAAAAGCATTCCAGAGATCGGGGAACCCCAGTGCCTTGGAGAAGGTGCCACGGGCAATGGTGAGGAAATGGGTTGTCGGGTAGATCTGGCCGATGACTTTTGCCGAGCCTTCCAGTGACGACACCGGGTCGAGCATGCCGGAATATTCGGCTGCCGGCAGCAGGGTTAGCACGGCGGTGGCAAAAAGCGCCGCGATCTGGCTGCGCATGAAGGTGGAGAGCAAAAGCCCCAAGGCGGTGGCAGCGCTCACGTAGAGCAGTGCGCCGACAGCGAGGGCGGCAAAGCTACCCGTGAAGGGCACGCGAAACAGGGTCACGGCCATCAGTGTGAGCAGCAGGAAACTCGCCAGGGAGAGAGCAATATAGGGCGCTTGCTTACCGAGCAGGAACTCCAGGCTGGTAGTGGGCGTGACGTAAAAATTGATGATGGAGCCGAGCTCTTTCTCGCGCACCACCGCGAGCGCAGCCAGCATGGCTGGAATGAGCATCAGCAGCAGCGGGATAACCGCCGGCACCATGGCCACCAGGCTTTTTACATCGGGGTTGTAGCGGAAACGGGTCTCGACGTTTACCAGTCCGGCCAGCGCCTGGCCGTGACCGGCTTCGCGAGCTTTTTGCGAAAGCCATTGGGCATGCATGCCACGTACATACCCCTGGATGGTTTCCGCCCGCGTCGGCATGGCGCCATCGATCCAGGCACCTATTGAAACCGGCCGGCCACGGGCGAGGTCCCTGCCAAATCCAGGAGGAATCTCTACAGCCAGTGCCAGTTTACCGGCACGCATCCGCTGGTCCAGATCCTGGTAATCGCGGATGGGCTCTTTTTCGATGAAATAACGCGAGCCGGCGATATTCAAGGCATAATCATGGCTGATGGCTGTCTGGTCCCGGTCCAGGACGGCGACGGTCAGGTCCTCCACGTCCATGGTGATACCGTAACCCATCACCAGCATCAGGATCACGCTGCCAAGGAGGGCGAGTGTCAGCCGGATAGGGTCGCGCATCAGTTCCAATGTTTCGCGCCGGGCATAGCTCAGCATGCGACGGGGGTCGAAGAGTCGCGGCTTGCCAGTATGAACGTTGTCACGAGATCCGGTTGAAGCCGTTTGATTTTCCATCTCCTCGACCCTTTCCTCCCCCTTGTTATTCGCGGCACGCTCCAGATAGGCGACAAAGGAATCTTCCAGGCTCTCCGCGCCGTGTTGTGCGGCAAGGTCATCAGGGGTACCCACCGCCAGCACCTGGCCGGCGTGCATCAGGGATATGCGGTCACAGCGTTCCGCCTCGTTCATGAAATGGGTGGAGATAAAGATTGTCACGCCGTCGCGCCGCGACAGTTCCCCCAGAGATTCCCAGAACGCATCACGCATGATCGGATCCACACCGGAGGTCGGTTCGTCCAGGATCAACATCTCGGGTTTGTGAATCATGGCCACCGCCAGCGAAAGACGCTGGCGCACTCCGAGCGGTAAGGCAGCAGGCAATTTACCCATCACGTCGAGCAGACCAAAACGAGCGGCGATTTCCTGGGTGCGTTGTTCGATTTCTTCAGCGGGAACCTCGAACAGGCGGGCGTGAAGCCGCAGATTTTGCCGAACGGACAACTCGGAATAAAGAGAAAAGGATTGCGACATGTAGCCCACCCGGCGACGGGTGTCGAGGTCGCGCGGGTCCACCTCCCGGCCGAACAGCCATGCCTGCCCGCCGGTGGGTGGCAGGAGGCCCGTGAGCATCTTCATGGTGGTGGTTTTGCCGCAACCGTTGGATCCTAAAAAACCGAAAATCTCGCCCCGCCGAATACGAAAACTCACTTTGTTCACGGCTGTAAAGGCGCCGAATCGCATGGTAAGGTCTTTGGCCTCGATGGCGACTTCACCGTCGGTTTCGTCCTCGAGCGGTGGAATGGCCACCCTGCGATGCTTGCGCCGCTTCTCCTCCGGCAACAGGGCGATAAAGGCCGCTTCCAGCGACTCGGTTCCGGTTTGCCGGAGCATTTCCTCGGGCTGCCCGGCGGCAAGCACCTGGCCCTCATCCATCGCTATCAGGCTATCGAAACCTGACGCTTCGTCCATGTAGGCGGTGGCCACCAGCACCGACATGCCGGGGCGTGTGGCGCGAATATGCCCGATCAGCTCCCAGAACTGGCGCCTCGATAGCGGGTCCACCCCGGTGGTGGGCTCATCGAGAATCAGCAGATCCGGATCATGGATCAGCGCGCAACAAAGGCCCAGTTTCTGCTTCATGCCGCCCGAAAGCTTGCCGGCGGGGCGATCAATAAAGGGCGCCAGCCCCGTGGCCCTGGTCAACTCCATGATTCGGCCTTGGCGCTCTAGCCGGTCTTGGCCAAAAAGCCGGGCAAAGAAATCGATGTTATCGAAAACGGACAGAGTCGGATAAAGGTTTTTTCCCAGGCCTTGAGGCATGAACGCGATGCGCGGAAGAATGCGTCGGCGATCACCGGCGTTGGCCATATCGACACCGAGCACCTCGATCCGGCCACCCTGAATCTTGCGCGCCCCCGCGATCAGCGCCAGCAGGCTGGACTTGCCCACCCCGTCCGGTCCGATAAGGCCGACCATGCAACCCGCCGGGACATCAAGGCAGATGTTGGCCAGCGCCCGCACCTTCCCATAGCGCAAATTGACATCATCAAGCCTTGCAACCGTTTTTTCAGCGGCATTGAAACGGCTTTCGCTCATTCTGGCATCCTGACCTGCAACTCTGGCGGCCATGCCATTTCTGGATCCAGCCGCACGTACGCCATTCCCGGCAGGCCAGTCTTGACCTGGCTCATATATTGACGCAGCAGCGCCGGATCGATCCGCGCCTTGACCCGGAACATCAGCTTCAGGCGTTCTTCCGATGTTTCCACCGTTTTCGGGGTGAACTGGGCCACGTCGGCAACGAATGAGATCGCGGCCGGGATGACGTATTGCGGGGCGGCATCGAGTACAAGGCGGACCTCGGCCCCCAGCGCCACCCGGCCAGCGGTTTTTGTCGGCAGGAAGAAGGTCATGTAGACATCGGTGAGGTCTATCATGTTCAGGACAGTGCCGCCGGAGGCCAGCACCTCGCCGGGCTGGGCCACCCGGTATTGCACCCGTCCCTCCCGCGGCGCCTTCAGCACACTGTCCTCGAGGTCCGCCTGGATCCGCTCAAGCATCGCCCTGGCCGCTTCAACATCGGCTTGCGCACCGATCACCTGGGATTTCGCCGTGGCAATGGCCGCATCCGTCCTTGCGACATCAGCCTCGGCGGCACGAAGCATGGCCTCGGCGCTGAGAAAAGCGGCTCGATCGTTGTCGAATTGCTGTTGGGAAACCGCCTTGCTGGCGACCAGCGATCGCGACCGCTCCAGCCGAACCCGGGTCACCTCGACCTCGGCCTCACGCTGCGCGACCACCGCCTGCGCGGCTTTCTTCTCGCTTTGCCGCTGTACGACCTGGCTGTTGGCGATCAACACCGCGTTTTCCGCCTGACGCAAGCGGGCCAGCGTCTCTCTCTGCTGCGCCTCCAGAACGGCGGTATCCATCTTGGCCAGCACCTTCCCGATCTCGACGTAATCGCCTTCCTCCGCAAAAATCTCCTTGACCTTCCCGGCCCTCGGCGTGGCGATATCGATTTCCACCGCTTCGATACGTCCGTTGCTGCTTGCGATACGCTCATCCAGTCCGTCACCCTGGAAATGACGCCAAAGCAACAGGGCCGCTACCGTTGCCATGCCAAGGAGCAACGCGCTCGTACCCCACTTTTTAAAATTTACGTTCAATGACATCTTCATCCATTCCTCATTCCTAAACGATCATGGATCATCAAGCGCCTTCTTTGAGTTTCAAAGCGATTCGCGCCACGTGAGCACCCTGAAAACGGGCGCCGTTCAGTTCGTTGTCGCTGGGCATCCTCTCTCCCTGGTCGCCGGCGATAGTCGAAGCGCCATAGGGCGATCCGCCGCTGATTTCGGCGATGCCCATTTGACCTGTGTAAGCATAAGGGAGACCGACCACCACCATACCATGATGCAACAACGTAATATGAAAGCTGAGGATGGTCGTCTCCTGACCGCCATGCTGGGTGGCGGAACTGGTAAACACACTGCCGGGCTTGCCGATCAAGGAGCCTTTCTGTCAGATGCCACCGCTGGCATCCAGAAATTGGCGCATTTGACCGCACATATTGCCGAAGCGGGTCGGGGTGCCAAAGATAATCGCATCGGCCACCGCAAGGTCATCCACTGTGGCCACCGGGATATGGGCCTGCCTTTTCTGGATCTCCAAAGCGCCCATCTTCTCCAATACTTCATCAGGAAGGGTTTCCGAGACCCTCCTGACCAGCGCCTCGCAGCCGGCGACCTGCGACACTCCTTCCGCGACCGCTTCCGCCATTCTGAAAATATGCCCATGCAAACTGTAGTAAATGATAAATATCCTGCACATGTTTTGTTCCTCCTTTTTCCTGTCTTTTTTCTCGATGGACATCGAACAATCGCCACCGACGACGGAGAGGTCGGCTGGCGCTTGTTCGGCCACAAGTTTCGAAAGTAGGCCTTGAGTGAACGCCATGTGCAGACCCCAGAACGCCGCACCAAGAAATGCGCTCAGAGGCGACGCGGCCATGGCCAACACAACGTCGGCGCCACCGCAATCAATCGAGGTCATGGGTATCGCTCTCTTCTTACCCCCATCAACGACCTCCATGGGTTCTCGATGGGTTTTCCTCGCCGGGACAAGGGGCGCACATGCCGCTTGTTATGAAATCCAGCAATAGATCCGTTACTGTCCCGAGATCGTTTCCCGGCGGGGAAATTTCGGAAGACGGAAAAACGGCGCTGCACAGGCGCATGCAATGCGTCATGGCGCCGACGACGAAATGGAGCCGCCAGAACAGCTCATCATCCGGCAGGCCGGGAAGGGCGTCATGCAAGACCTCGGACAGAAATTTGAAGGGCGTTTTGAACTGATTGATGAAAATGGTTCTGATGGTATCGTCCGGCTCGGATAAGGCATGCGCTGCCAAGGCAAGAAAACAACTTTTTTCCCGCGCGAGCATGTCAGACGTAAAAGCCGGTTCGATAAAGGCGCGCAAGCATTCCCTGGCCAAGGGCCCGGGGTCCTTCAGGGCGGCGTTTCGCCGAATAGTCGCAAGCCTCTCCATGCGCTGTTGATTAATCGGTCGCCACCGCCGCTCAACAACCTTTTCGATCAAAGTCATCTTGGAGCCAAAATGATAATTGACCGCCGCCAGATTAACCTTTGCCTCGGAAGCGAGTTGCTTTATGGATGTGCGATGGAAGCCGTCGCGCGCGAAAAGGCGTTCCGCCGCGTCCATAATGCGCAGCTTGGTGTCTGATTGAAGGCTTTCGCTTGACCTGTTCATCATTACCTGTTCGTTCGTGAGGAGAGGGTCTTTTTTTTCACCGGCTTCATGGACATGTGCTTAAATATGCGTCCTGCGGTCTAGAGAACTACTCTGCCTTAAAACCAGGAATTTCCCTTCAAGACGATCCAGGATTCTGACGACATTCGTCGGTGTCTTCTTGGTTCGGCGGCAAATTTTCCATTGCGGATACCCAATATTTCCCTCCGCCAAACATTGCAGCACATACAATTGTTCCCATGTAACGCCATAGGACATGGGAATTCGATTCGCGACATGCTGAATGTTCCGGGCCAAAAAATAAATAGCCCGGTTTAACGGCATCTCTCTGCTTCTTTTCTTCATGCGATCATTCAAGTTGCAATTCTCCACTTTTGATCCCTCGTAGCAGCAGACGCACCACATGCGCAGCCACCTCTTCCGGGGAGTCATGGGCCGGCGAACTGCCCAACAGATGCCGCCGCAGGGGAGTTATCTGGTAGTGATGAACCATCAGGCCGACTATTGAAATGGCCAGCAAATGCGGGTCAAAGTCTGGAGCGAGCTCACCGCAAAGGGAGATGAGCGAGGTGAAAAATTCGTGAAAAACCTGGTCCGCCAGCAGTTGCAGACGCTTGTTATCTTCCGCCAATATTTCCCGCTGGATCAATTTGTTGAAATTCGGATCGTCATGGATGAGCCGACAAAAAGCCTCGGCAAACTTCTTTAGCCGTTGCTCGGGGGGGGCATCCGCGCACAGGGCCGACGATAATGTCTCGGCCCTTCGGGCAAACGCATAAGACATGGCGGCCATGTAGAGAGTATACTTGTCCTGATAGTGATGATAGAGGGTTGCGGGGTTCAGGCCGACTCCGGTGGCGAGGCTGCGCATGGAAACGCCATTGAAGCCGGCTTCGGCAAAAAGGGGGATAGCGGCTTCAAGGATTTTGACTTTACTATCCGGAAAGTTCGATTGCATTTTTTGTCGCCTTCTCTCTTTTTTTCTTTACTTGGTTGACAAGGACACGAACAAAAACGGGCGGTACACACTCCCTCTTTCATTCTTTCATTCGTGTTGCCTGTCGCCTTTTCGATAAAGAGACAGGTAATGATATGGTCCAATCTCGATCTCTTGTTTTATCGCTGGGATAAAACCAGCCAATCGGAGTGTCTCATCAAGCTCACCCGGAGCGATTCGGATTTTGATGGGAGGGCCGGGAGATCCGGTTATTTTTTTATACTCTATCACCGCCAGGACCCCGTCAGGCTTCAAAACCCTCTTGATTTCGCCTAGCGCTTCATGGCCGCTGCTTTTTTGAAACAAGTCATGGAAAACTTTGGTCAAGAGGCAGATATCCATGGTTCCGCTGCCCAGAGGTAGCGAATCTGGAGTGACGACATTGGGAATGACGTTAATGATGGCGCTATCCGAAATCTCCTCAATGAAACGTTCGAGGCCTTCCTCCCTTAGATAAAAAACAAAGACCTTGCCATGCGGGCAGAGGGATGCCATGGCAATGGTATAGGCGTCAAAGTCGCCCGCCATGTCCAAGATGGTGCTGTCACTACAAATCGGCAAAAAAGCAAGGAGTTTTTTAACGTCTATCCTGTCAAAACCTTTTTTGCCACCAGTGACCGACTTATTGTTGACCATCCTTTCCTCCTGTCTCCAAGGAATTCTCCGATACATAAGGTTAACTATTTTTTCCCGATACTTCGCCTCCCAATACAGCGTAAAGTCGCACCCGGTTTGCAAGTTTGGCCAGGCGCAACGCCACCAGCCCTTGCTGGGAGGCAAAGTGCGAGCGTTGCGCGTCAAGGACCCCGAGGTAACTGTCAATGCCATCCGTATAGCGTTTGTCGGCGAGGCGGTATGTTTCCGCGGTCGCAGTGACCAAGGAGAGCTGGGCTGCGATCCGCCGGTCTATCGTCCCCTGCACGGCAAGGGCATCGGCTACTTCCCTGAAGGCGTTCTGAATGGCGAGTTCATACTGGGTCAGTATAATCTCCCGATCGGACTTGCTGACCCTGAACGCTGCCCAGACACGGGCGTCGAAAATCGGCGCCACGACCCTCGGCGTGAAACTCCAGGTGCCCGTTCCGGAACCGAAGAGACCGGAGAGGTCGTCACTGGCCGTCCCCACCGCGGTAGTCAGCGCAATCCGGGGGAAAAAGGCGGCCCGAGCCGCACCGATAAAGGCATACGCCCCCTTGAGCCGATGCTCCGCCGCCATGATGTCAGGTCTCCGCAGGAGGATCTCGGAGGACAGGCCCGCGGAAATTTCCGCGGGGGGGGCGACGCGTTCGAGATCGACCGGCAACAGCTCGTCAGGGACCGGAATGCCGGCGAGGAGATTCAAGGCGTTTTGGTCCTGGGCCGTCAACTGCGTGAAAAGAGCGACGTCTCCCCGGGCCGTCTCCACCGGGATCTGTGCCCGCCGCAAATCCAGTTCGTTGGCGAGGCCTGCGTCATACTGTTTTCGCACCAGACCGTAAGTCGCCTCCTGCGTTTCCAGGGTGGACCGGGCCAGTTGCAGATTTTCCCGGTCCGCGGCAAGGGTCAGATACACGCGGGCAACCTCGGCCACCAAGGCAATCTCGGCGCTCCGCCTGGCCTCCTCGGTTGCCAGATACTCTTCTAAGGCCTTATCCTTCAGACTACGGATCCGCCCGAAAAAATCGATCTCCCAGGAAGCAATCCCGAGATCGAGGCTGTACTGTTCCCTCGTGCGGGAATCCCCCGCTTTGATAAGATCGGATGACAAGCCTTGCTTGCCTCCCTCGCCGGTTGCCTGAACCGCCGGAAACAGCTCTGCCCGCTGCACGCCATAGAGAGCCCGTGCCCGTTCCATGTTCTGGGCCGCCAGCCGCAGTTCCCGGTTATTTTCAAGAGCGATGCCGATGACTTTTTGCAGCTTTCCGTCGGTGAAAAACTCCTGACGGTCAAGGTCCAAGGCAATCGACGATTCGGGTATAGTTTGGTATGCCTCACCCTGTGGCCACTCAGCCGGAATCGGCGCTTCCGGCCGCAGATATTCGGGGGCCAGGGAACACCCCCCGGCGATAAGGCCGATGCTGGTCAGCAAAATTGCCAATCGTCTGTTCATTTTTTCCCCTCCGCCGTGATGCTTTCTTCATGATAACTCATGGTCACTTCTTTTCGATGTTTGCCAAGCACTTTATAGATCATGACGTAAAAGAGAGGCGCGAACAACGTAACCAGGAAGGTCGAGGTCACCGTGCCGCCGACTACGCCGATGCCGATTGCCCGTTGCGCTCCCGATCCTGCTCCTGTTGCCAGGGCGAGGGGCAGAACCCCGCACCCGAAGGCCAGCGATGTCATGATGATCGGCCTGAGCCGCAGTTTGGCGCCTTGAAGTGTCGCTTCGATCAACCCCATGCCTTCATCGATCTTTGACCTGGCAAATTGAACGATCAGAATGGCGTTTTTGGTGGTGAGCCCCAGGGTGATCAACAGGCCGATCTGAAAATAGACATCGTTGGGCATCCCGGCGAAGCTGGTGGCGATAATGCCGCCGATGGCTCCAAGGGGCATGGTCAGCAGGATGGCGATGGGGATGGGCCAGCTTTCGTAAAGAGCCGCCAGGCAGAGAAAGATGGCGAAAACCGAAAAAGCATAGAGCAGAGGGGCCATGGAACCGCCCTGCCGTTCCTGGTAGGAAAGTCCGGTCCAGTCGGCGGCGATTCCGGTCGGCAGTTTGGCGACAATCTCCTCGATGGCGGCCATGGCCTCGCCGGTGGAGTGGCCTGGAGCCGGTTCGCCCCAGATATTGATCGACGGAAAGGCGTTGAACCGCTCGAGCTTCGGCGAGCCGGCCGCCCAGCGCCCCGCAGCGAACGAGGAGACGGGGACCATCTTTCCGATGGTGTTGCGCACATATAATTTTTCCAGATCGTGCGGCAGCATGCGATAGGGCGACTCCACCTGGGCATATACTTTTTTGACCCGGCCGGCCTGGATAAAATCGTTGACATAGGCGCTGCCGAAGGCGGCCGAGATGGTGTTATGAATGGAGTCGATGGGAATCCCCAGAGCGCCGGCCTTGTCCCAGTCAACATCGATGTGGTATTCGGCCACATCATTCATCCCGTTGGGCCGGACCCTGATCAGGCGGGAGTCTTGGGCCGCCATGCCGAGGAGTTGGTTGCGCGCCTCCATGAGTTTATCGTGGCCCAGGCCTCCACGGTCCACGAGCTGCAAGTCGAAGCCGGTACCCATCCCCAGTTCGACGACCGGAGGGGGCGGGAAAGCGAAGACCATGGCTTCTTTTATTCCTGAAAACGCCCCCATGGCGCGGCCGGCAATGGCCTTGACTTTCAGGTCGGGCCGCTGGCGAAGCTCCCAGTCCCTGAGCTTGACAAATCCCAGGGCCACGTTCTGTCCCTCGCCGCCAAAACTCCTGCCCGCGACGGTAATGAGTGAATCCACCCCCTCCTTCTCGTTCGTCAGAAAATGATCCGTGACTTTGGCCATGACCGCTTCCGTCTGCTCGAGCGTCGAGCCGGAGGGGAGCATGGCCTGAACCATGAGGAGGCCTTGATCCTCATCCGGAATATAGGATGTGGGCATGCGCTGGAACAGATATCCCATGGCCACGACAATCAGAACAAAGACAAAGAGGTAGCGAAGTTTTTTTGCCAACACGTGGCCGACCAGCCGCACATAAAAATCCCTGGCCCGGAAAAAAGTCCGGTCAAACCAGCGGAAAAAAGGCCGCAGGAACCGGACGGCGCCATCCGAGGGTTCATGTCCCTTGGGAATCGCTTTGAGCAAGGTGGCGCAGAGTACGGGGGTCAGGATCAGCGCCACGAGCACCGACAGAAGCATCGACGAAATGACGGTAATGGAAAACTGACGATAGATCACCCCGGTGGAGCCGGGGAAAAAGGCCATGGGACCGAATACCGCCGAAAGCACGAGACCGATGCCGATCAGGGCGCCGGTGATCTCGTCCATCGATTTGGCGGTGGCTTCGCGGGGGGAGAGCCCTTCCTCGGCCATGATCCGCTCGACGTTCTCCACCACCACGATGGCGTCGTCAACCAGAAGACCGATGGCCAGGACCATGGCAAACATGGTCAGCATGTTGATGGAAAACCCGAAAAGCCCCAGGATGCCGAAGGTGCCGAGCAGAACCACGGGCACCGCGATGGTGGGAATAAGAGTGGCGCGAAAGGTGCCCATAAAGAGATACATGATCACAAATACCAGAAAGACAGCCTCAACAAGGGTTTTCACCACCTCG